>JBDNBT010000149.1:0-8974 GCA_039767755.1 Sulfurovum sp. | reverse complement strand
TAAATGTAGTTAAGTCATTTATTCCCATTGGTCCCCTTGAGTGTAGTTTATTTGTTGAAATACCAACTTCAGCACCTAAGCCAAAAGCTCCACCATCTGTAAATCTAGTACTTGCATTTGCATAAACACAAGCAGCATCAACTTGATCTAAAAACTTGTTGATAGTTGTATAGTTTTCACTTAGAATTGATTCTGAGTGACCTGAACCATATTTAGCTATGTGTGCTATGGCTTCATCTGTATTTTGAACTACTTTTATGTTTAAAATATTTGCTAAGTACTCAGTATTGTAATCTTCTTCATTAGCTAATTGAATATCAATATGCTTTATAGTTTCAGCACAACCTTTTAATTGTGTACCTTGATCTGTAAATGCATCATTTAAACCTGGTAATAAATAAGCAGCAATTTCTTGATGTATCAATAACGTTTCCATTGAGTTACATACACCTGGTCTTTGGCATTTTGCATTTATAGCTATATCAATAATTTTATTATGAGCAGCGTCTTTATCCACATAAATATGACATAGTCCCTTATCGTGTTTTACAACAGGTACAGTAGCATTTTTACTAACAAATTGAATTAGTGCTTCACCGCCTCTTGGTACAATTAAATCTACATATTTATCTTGTACAATTAGTTTAGCTACACCTTCTCTACTTGAATCAGGTAAAAGTGAAATGGCTTGTTCTGGTAATTTATGTTTAGTTAGTACATCTTTTAAAATAACAGCAATTGCTTTATTTGAATGCTCAGCTTCTTTTCCACCTTTTAGTACACAAACATTACCACTTTTAAAGCAAAGGGCTGCTGTGTCACTTGTTACGTTTGGTCTACTTTCATAAATAATACCAATTACACCAATTGGAATTGATACTTTTTGAATGTTTAAACCATCTTTTGTAACCCAACCATCTAAGGTCTTTCCTACAGGTTCTTGTTGATCTGCAATTTGTTTAATTGCTTCACTCATATCTTTTACCCTATCACCTGTTAGTAATAGTCTGTCTTTTAGCGAACTTGATAGATTGTTTTCTTGTGCGTTTTGCATGTCTTTGTTGTTTGCAGCGATGATATAGTCACAGTGATCAATTAATCCCTGTGCCATATCTTTTAATACTTCGTTTTTTTTCTTAGTGCTTAAAGTTGCAATAGTTCTACTAGTTTTTTTAGCTTCTTGTAAAAATGCTTGCATGATATTCCCTAAATTTTAATTTTAGAGATTATATCTAAATTAACTGTGAAGCTTTTTTAATCTTTAATTTTAACCACATATCTACCCACTGCTTTTCCAGCTAGTAAGCTTCCATATGCTTCTTTAATTCCATCTAACTTTATTTCTGTAGTAAGGTTGTTTAAAGTGTCAATTTTCCATTTACTAGAAAGTTTTTTCCATACTTTTTGTTTCTTTTCTAATTTACACTCAACTGAGTCAATTCCAATTAATCTAACTCCTCTTAGGATAAATGGAAATACATTTGTATTTAATTCGTGAGAAGAAGTTAATCCACAACAAGTAGCTACACCATCATATTTAATATATTTAAGAGCATTTGCTAAAATTTCACCACCAACTGTATCAACTACACCTGCGTAAGTTTCACTATGCATTGGTCTTTTATGTGATGATTCATTAAATTCATCCCTTAAAATAACATCACTAGCACCAATTCTTTTTAAGAATTCTGTTTTTTCAGATTTTCCAGAAATTGCCACAACTTGGTATCCAATTTTACTTAAAATAGATACAGCAATTGAACCAACTCCACCTGTCGCTCCTGTTACTAAAATAGGCCCACTTTCAGGTGTAATATCATTTTTTTCTAATTCAAATACACTTAAAGCAGCAGTTAAACCAGCTGTACCAAATGTCATGATTTCACTATCACTAATTGCATCAGGAGTTCTAACTACCCATGAAGCTGGTACTTTTACAAATTGTGAGTGTCCACCATCTGTATTCATACCTAAATCATAACCTGTAACTAATACTCTTTCCCCTTCTTTAAAAACAGCAGAGTTAGACTGATGTATAGTTCCTGCTAAATCTATTCCTGTTACGTGTGGGAATTTTCTAGTTACACCTGGGTTTCCTGTTGAACTTAGTGCATCTTTAAAGTTTAGTGATGAATAAGTTACTTCAATTATAACTTCATTCTCTCCGCAAGTTGGTTTTGATATCTCTTTTACATCTGCGTTAAATTCTTTATCACCTATTTTTTCTACTACAAAAGCTTTCATTAAAATCCTTTAATTATTTATTATGTAAAACTTTAGCTAAAATATAAAAAAAGAACAAGAACTTACTAAAAGAATAGGTACTTACTAAAAAGATACTTTAGGATTTATTATGACAAAAAAAATAGATACAAATAAAACAATTAAAAAAGAAAAATGTCCCGTTGAGACTTCTATAGATGCCCTTGCAGGTAAATGGAAGATATTAATTTTATGGTATTTAAAGAGTGAAAAGAAAAGATTTAATGAATTACAAAAACTTTTACCAAATACTACACAAAAGATGTTAATCCAAAAACTTAGAGAGCTTGAAACAGATGGAATAGTTCACAGAGAAGTATATCCTGTGGTTCCGCCTAAAGTTGAGTATTCTTTAACTGAGTATGGACAAACTTTAAAACCCATATTAAAACAGCTTTACTTATGGGGTGAAAAACATAAAGAAAAAAAAGAGTCTAATTAAAGTATTATGACTTTAGTTTCTTAGTAAATCTTTTAAAGACTCTTGTGGAGTTTTTCCATTTAGTATTTCATATACTTCATTTGCAATTGGAGTATAAATACTATGCTTTTTTGATAAACTCCAAATAGCTTGAGATGTTTTAACACCTTCTGCTACTTCGCCTAATTCATCTAAAATAGTATCTAAGTCTTTATTTTGAGCTAAACCTAATCCTACTCTGTAGTTTCTACTCATAGTAGAACTTGCAGTTAAAAACAAATCCCCTGCTCCACTTAAACCTAAAAAAGAAGATTTCTTAGCACCAAAGTATTTACCAAATCTTTGCATTTCAACTAATCCCCTTGAAATCAAAGAAGCTTGGGCATTTTTTCCTAAGTGTAGACCTTCACAAATTCCACTTGCAATTGCTAATACATTTTTATATGCACCTGCTATTTCAGCTCCTATTACATCACTTGAATAGTATGTTTTTATGAAGTTTGGAAAAAATTGTGAAAATTCATTATATAGTTTAATAGATGTTGAATTTAAAACTAAAGCACATGGTAAACCTTTTATAACTTCAGCTGCAAAAGAGGGACCTGAAATAAATCCTATATTTTCATCAGGTACAAAATCAGCATAAATATCATTTAAAAATTGACCGCTATTTGCTTCAATTCCCTTAGAGGCAACAAGAACTTTTTGATTTTGAAATTTGAAGTTTTCATTTAACCATGATCTTATTTCTTGAGCAGGAATTGCTATAATTAAATACTCACATTCTAGTGCAGTATCCAAATCAACAAAGTTTTTAATATCTCTTTTTGATCTAGATGTTATTAGACACTCTTGATTTTGTGACAGGGCAAAATGAAGTGCTTGACCCCATTTACCAGCCCCTATTACTGCAATAGAATTTTTTTTCATATATTTGTTATTATCCTAATCTTTGTTTTAAAAGTTCATTTACTTTTTGAGGATTTGCGCTACCTTTTGAAGCTTTCATTGTTTGACCTACAAAGAATCCAAACATTTTTTCTTTTCCACTTTTATACTCTGCAACTTTATCTTCATTTGCAGCTAATATTCCATCAATAATATCTAAAATAGCTCCATCATCAGATACTTGTTTTAATCCAAGTTTTTCAATAACTGCATCAACTTCTTCTTCATTTTCAAATAAGTAATCTAATACTTCTTTTGCTGCTTTTCCAGAAATTGTACCATCTTCAATTCTTTTAACAATAGTGGCTAATGTTTTAGCATTAACAGGTGAGTTTTCAATTGATACACCTTCAGTAAATCTTGCTGGTAATTCAACAGTTAACCATGTAGCTGCTGTTTTTCCTGAGATTTTTTCAGCCATCATTTCATCAAAGTATTTAGCAGTTTCAAGTGATGCTGTGATTACAGATGCATCATAATCTTTTAAACCAAATTCCTTAACAAATCTTTTTTTCTTTTCATCTGGAAGTTCTGGTATTTGTGAATATTTCTCTAACATATCATCAGGAATAATTACAGGTAATAAATCAGGATCTGGAAAATATCTATAATCAGCTGCGTCTTCTTTACCTCTCATAGATCGTGTTTCACCTTTTTCAGGATCAAATAGTCTAGTTTCTTGCACTATTTCAGTATCATGAATACCATCTTCCCATGCTTCAATATGTCTATTTACTTCATATTTAATTGCTTTTTCTATAAACTTAAATGAGTTCATGTTTTTAATTTCACATCTAGTATAAAGTTTATCATCACCTTTTGGTCTAATAGATACGTTTACATCACATCTAAAGCTTCCTTCTTGCATATTTGCATCACTTATTTCTAAGTATCTTACAATTGAATGAAGTTTTTTAAGATATAAAATAGCCTCTTCAGAAGTTCTCATATCAGGTTCTGAAACTATTTCAAGTAAAGGAGTACCGGCTCTATTTAAATCCACATGAGAAACACTTCCAACGTGAATACTTTTACCAGCATCATTTTCTAAATGTGCTCTTGTTACTCCAATGGTTTTACTTGTACCATCTTCAAAATCTATTACAAGTTCACCTAAACCTACAACAGGAACTTCAAATTGAGAAATTTGATAACCATTTGGTAAATCTGGATAAAAATAGTTTTTTCTATTAAAAATAGATTTTTGATTTATTTGTGAATTTAAAGCAGTACCAAGCATAATAGCTTTGTGTACGGCTTCTTTATTTAACACAGGTAATGCTCCTGGCATACCTAAACAAGTAGGACAAACATTAGTATTAGGTTCTTCACCAAAACTTGTTGGACATGCACAAAAAAGTTTACTTTTTGTATTTAATTGTACGTGAACTTCTAAACCAATAATTACTTCAAACATACCTGACATTTACTTCCTTTTATTTAACTATTTTAATATTTGCTGTTAGTTTTTCTTTTTCAAAAAACTCATTTAAGAACTTTTGTTCCCTTTGACCCATAACATCTGCAAAGATTTTGTTTTTAACTTTTTCAAAGTCTTGAGTTTCTGTTCCAATTTTCTTTGTAACTAAAAATGAGATAAATCCATTTTGAGCTTTGATTATTGGTGTAAAGTTATTTACATTGATGTTATTAAGTATATAACTTAATTGGGGGTTTAGTGCATTTGGTTTTAACTTAATATTCTTTTTTTGAACATTAGCAGCAATCATCATAGGGTTTTGTATAGCTTGATTTAAAGCTGCTCTATTTGCTGAAGCATACTGAATAGCTTCAATTTCACTTGCTGTTGTGTATTTGTTTTTATTGTTGTTGTAATAAAGTTTTAAATCTTCATCAGTAGCTACTTTTAATTGACCTGCAACGATTTTCTTCACAAGTTTTTGTTTTTGAATAATAGCTTTTGTTTCTTCTTCAAAAACTTCATAATTAGGGTATTTTTTTCTAACTAGAGTTTTAAATGTATATACATCCATACTATTTTGTGCTGCTAGTTTTGATACATAATCTTCAATATCTAATACATCTGCTGTAATATTATAGTTTCTAACTAATTGCTCAAAAATAATCTTATCAATTAATTTTGTAACAGCTTCATCTTTTGAGATGTTTTGTCTATCCATAAGGATTTTTATATCATAAAAAGTTATTGGCTGATCGTTTATAGTTATTGCTACAGAGTTTATTACATTAGCAAAAACTATATTTGAAGCTATAATTAACCCTAAAAAAAGTTTTTTCATTTAATTTCCTTTATCATTAAGGTGATATTTTAACAAAAGTTTAGTAAATACTGATTAAAGGAAGGTTTTTAGTTCATAAATAGAGAGTTTACCCTCTATTTATTTTTTGCTTTTGTACACTTATTAACTAAGTATAAAATTGAGTTGTAATCTAAATCTGAGTGTTCACTAAGACCTATTTCACATGTTTTAGATGTACTAAATGCATATTTTGCATTTTTAGTTTGTTCTTTTAGTGTACTTAAAGCTGATGCGTTTAATTCAGGGAAAGTAAATCCTCTATCCCCTGCAAATCCACAACATTGAATATCAGCTGGAATAATTACTTCTTTAGCACATAAATTAGCTAAAGTTTTAAATTTATTTTCAAGACCCATTTTTCTTGAACTACAAGTAGTATGAATAGTAATTGCTTCATCTATTTGAGAAAATTCTAATTCATCAACTAAGTGATTTAAAACAAATTCAATTGGTTCTAAAACTTTAATAGAACTATCAAATTTTTCTAACATAGTTTTTGTACAAGGACTCATATCACATAATACAGGATACTTACCATATTCACTAGCTGTTAAAAGTGAAGCTTGTAGTTCTTGAGCTTTTGTTAAACCTGCATCTACATAACCCTTTGAACTTAAAGGCATTCCACAACATAAGTTTTCTAAGTTTTCAGGGAATATGATTTGGTAACCAGCTTTTTGTAAAAGTTCAATGGTTACTTCATATACAGTTTTTTCTTCAACACTAACAGAGCTATTACCCATAGTTCTATTGATACAAGAAGGGAAATAGATTACTTTCTTTTCAAGTAATGGCTGTTCAAAAGAAGTATCAATACTATTTGCTCTTGGTAAGTTTTCATTCCATAGTGGAAGTTTATTTTTAGATATTTTTCTTAATCCTGTTGCTATACTTTCCATACTAGCCGTACCTAATACTTTATGGGCAAAGTTTGCTGTATGTAAACCTATTTTTACAGTACTTAAAGTTCTTGAAAAATTGTTTGCTATTGAGTTGGCTAAGCTTTTTTCTTTTGAGCTTATTTGACTAGCCCTTAAATTTTTAGTTAAGTTTCCTGTATCAATATTTACAGGACATGAAGTAGAACATAATGAACATGTTGCACATGTTTCTATTCCATCATATTGATATAGTGCTTTTAGTTTTTTTGCTTGTTCTAGTTTACCTGTGTTTTCTAATCTTGAAATTTCTCTATTTGCTACAATTCTTTGTCTTGGTGTTAAAGTAATATCATTAGATGGACAAGAAGGTTCACAGAATCCACATTCAATACATTTATCAACTATTTCATTAGTTGCAGGCATACCTTTTAGGTTTTTTAAGTGAGCTTTTGGATCATCATTTATAATAACACCTGGGTTTAATAGGCCCTTTGGATCAAAAAGATTTTTAATATCTTTCATGATATTTAAAGCTGTTTTACCCCACTCTATTTCAATAAATGCAGCCATATTTCTACCTGTACCATGTTCTGCTTTTAAGCTTCCTTGGTATTTTACAGCCACTGAATTAACTACATCATTCATAAACTCATCATATCTTTGAATCTCTTTTTCATCATCAAAGTTTTGAGTAAATACGAAGTGAAAGTTTCCTTCAAGTGCATGACCAAAAATCAAAGCTTCATTGTATGAATGTTTTTTAAATAATTCTTGTAATTCTAAAGTAGCATCAGCTAAACACTCAATAGGATAGGCAACATCTTCAATAATTACTGTTGTCCCATTTTCTCTAACTGCACCAACAGCTGGAAATAATCCTTTTCTTATTTTCCAATATAAAGTATATTCATGTACATCTTTAGTAAAATAAATATCTCTTACTACGTCATACTCTTTTAAAAGCTCTTCAATTTGAGTTATTTGTACATCAAGTACTTCATCACTCACTGCTCTTGTTTCTATTAAAAGTGCAGTAACATTTTCATCAAATGTTTTTATATACTCAGGCATTGCAGGATCATCTTCAATACTTCTTAACCCTGCTCTATCCATTAATTCAACAGCTTCTACATTTATAGTTTTGTCATCTCTTGCTAATTTTAACTTTGTAACTGCATTACATGCTTCAACTACATCTTTAAAGTATATTAAAGCACTTGCTTTATCTTTATAGTCTTCAACTGTGTAGTAAGTGATTTCTTCAATAAAAGCTAAAGTACCTTCACTTCCTATAATTAAATGTTGTAAAATCTCAAATTCATCTTTAAAATCAATAAGTGAATTTAATGAATATCCACAAGTATTTTTGATTTTAAATTTCTTTTGTATTAGTGGTCTTAGTTCTTCATTTTCAACAGTTTTATTTGCTAGATTTCTTAGATTACTTAAAAATTCACCATGTGTTTTTTTAAATTCACTTTTACTGTTTTCACATCCTGTATCAAGTTTTGCACCATCTGCAAAAATTAGTTTCATAGATTTTAGGGTTTTGTATGAATTTTGTGAAATACCACAACACATACCAGAAGCATTATTTGCAGCAATTCCACCAATCATAGCAGCATTTATACTAGCAGGATCAGGTCCAATTTTTTTACCATATGGTGATAATAAATTGTTTACCTGAGCACCTGTTAGTGCAGGTTGAAGTGCTATGTAACTTTTATCTTCAGCAATTTTAAAACTAGTGAATTTTCTTGAAGTGATGATTAATATACTATCACTAATAGCTTGACCAGATAGTGATGTACCAGCTGCTCTAAATGTAATACTTAGATTTAATTCATTAGATAGTTTGATTATTTCTTCAACTTCATTAGCATTATCTGTTTTAATTACAATTTTTGGAATTAGTCTATAAAAAGATGCATCAGTTCCATAAGTTAGTGTGTGTAAATCATCAGTAAAAATTTGATTTTTATCTATTTTTACTGAGATTTGGTCATAAAAGTTTTGATATCTAGCTTCTAACATTTATATTCCTTAATTTCCTGTTGTCATTCCAAAGAACTCTGGATAGAATGCCACAATTCCAAGTACAATAATTTGTATAGCAATAAATGGAACTACACCTTTATATATTTGAGAAGTTCTTACACTTTTTGGAGCACATCCTTTTA
>JBDNBT010000148.1:0-3191 GCA_039767755.1 Sulfurovum sp. | reverse complement strand
TAACTGTTGATATTCCTTCATCATAAGCTTTTATTTGAGGTAATTTACTTTTTATGTCATCTTTTTGTTCATCATTTATTGCAAATCTAGAAGATACAACTAAATCAGCCCCTAATAAACTTTTTGATTTATTATCAAGTGAAGTGTCTATACTGCCTTTAAAAAATTGCAAATATGATAGTGATGCTATTGCTAAGCAGAAGTTTAAAATAAATATTAAACTAAAGGATTTAGATCTTTTAAGTGCTTTTGAAACTAGTTCTAAAACTAACATTTAACTAAGTTTCCTGATACAAGCTCATAAGTGTCTTCACATCTAGCTGCAACTTCTTTTGAATGTGTAACCAAAATTAATGTGGTATTATTTTGTTTAATAAGTTCAAAAAGTTTATCCATAACAGCTATTCCTGTTTCTTCATCTAAGTTACCACTTGGCTCATCTGCTAATATTATTTTTGGATTATGGATCAAAGCCCTTGCAATAGCAACCCTTTGTCTTTCTCCTCCACTTAATTGTGAATGTAAGTGATCTATTCTATGTTCTAACCCTACACTTTTGAGAAGTTCAATAGCTTTTTCTTTAGGATTAGATATTCCACAAACTTTTGCAGGTAACATTACATTCTCTAAAGCATTTAAATATGAAACTAAATGGAAGTTTTGAAAAACAAAACCTATATTTGTAGCTCTAAAATCATTTATTTCACTTTCACTAAGACTTTTATATGATTGAGAATTTAATAAAATATCTCCAGAGTTTGGTTTAATAATTCCAGAAATTAAAGATAATAAAGTGGATTTACCACTACCTGATTTACCCATAATAGCAACTCTTTGTGCTTTTTTTACATGGAAATTCAAATCTTCAAAAATATGAACACTTTGGCTACCTTGTAAGTATGATTTTTTCAATGATTTTATCTCTAACATTATATTTTTTCCTTGAGAAATTTAAAAACTTCTTTAGCCATAATTTTATGGCCACTAATATTCGGATGAATTCCATCAGCTTGATTTAATTCTTGAACTCCAGCCACATCTTTTAACAAAAAAGGCATAAAGTCAAGATCATACTTTTCTTTAACCAATTTAAACATATTTTCAAAATCATTAGAATAGTCAGGACCATAGTTTGGTGGGATTAACATTCCAGCTAATAAAACTTTTGCATTAGCTTTTTGAGACAATTCAACCAATTGCTCAAGGTTTTTTTTACTTTGTTTTAAATCAAGTCCCCTTAAGCCATCATTTGCACCAAGTGCAATAAATACAATATTAGGATTAGATTTTAAATACCATTTTAGTCTAGATATGGAATCACTTGTAGTTGAACCACTAACTCCACCATTAATTACTTTTGCATTAATGTTAAGTTTTGTTTGAATCAGATTTTCTACTAAAGCAGGGTAGGCTTGATTTTTTGATACGCCTAAACCCTCAGTTAAAGAGTCACCTAAAAAAAGAATTGTTTTTGTTTTGTCATTAGCGTATAAGATATGTCCAATTAATATGAGTGAGATTAAGATAATTTTTTTCATAAGGCATATTATCTAAAGAAAAATACTAAGTCAATTTATATAAGTATAAAAATTACTAATTAAAAGTATTATATTTTTCTTGCAATTATAGATTGTTTCATCATTCTAAATTGTTCATTTGCTTCATTTTCATATACATCATAATCTAAAATTTCAAAATGAACTATAAACATAGTTTTTAGTTCATTTTCACTTAATAAAAAGTCAGGATTAGAGTGTTTCTTTTCATTTATTTCATGGTTCATAAAAGTTTCAACAAAAAATATAGAACCTTTTTTCATAGTAGTTGAAATATTTCTAATTAGTTTTCTATCCAAAAAATTAGTCATGATTACGAGATCACTATCAATATAGTTTGGAAAAAATGAATCTAAATCAACTTCTTTAGTAGTTATATTGTCAATTTTTAGTTTATCTATATTGTCTAATGCAGTTTTAGAAATATCATAAGCTTCAACAAAAAAATCATTTTTTGCTAAATGTATTACATTTCTACCTAACCCACAAGCTAAATCAATCGCTTTTTTGCCATTAGTATATTTTATAGCTAAATCTAATTTAATACTATGGGGTCTATTACTTAATAAATTAATTTCATTTTTATACTTGTTTTCCCATTTGACTTTATCTTCAAGAGACATCACAAACCTTTTTTTAATTTATTATAGCATCATGCCATTGAACTAAAGTTAACCTATATCCATCTTGAACTTTTAAAATTTCATGGGAAAAAATAGGATTACTTGGAAAAACTATTAAGTCTCCATATGATGGTTTAAACTCTATTTGCTTTTCATTCTCATCATACAAGTAATTAAACTTTAATTCTCCACCATTAAAACTAGAATTATTTTTTAATGTATTTTGAAATTCAGATGCAAATAAAACAGTAGATATTTTTCTTTCAATATTTACATTTTTAAAAGCTACTGTGTTTCCATTATGGTCTACAATTTCACTAGAATCATCAGCATGCTTTTTATAGTAACAACCTTTAGTGTACTCAAGAACTTGAATATGTGTACTATTTGTTAGGATTAAATTAAAGTATTTTTCTATTAAAGGTTTTATTTCATCAAATCTATTTTTATAAATATTTTCATATATTTCATTTAACTTATATATGTTAGTTTTCCTAAACTCTTCTTTTAATTTACCTTTAGTAATACTAGATTCATTAACTATAACTTGTGCTTTTTTATAATCATTCGACTCTTTTATAAAAGAAACAATCTCCTTAGATAGCTTTTTAGATAAAAAGTTTTTGATAACTAAATATGGAAAATCATAATAGGGATTTGTAAATATTTTATTTTCTATATACATATTTTTAAACATATCATCACAATATATTTTATTGCTAATTTGTAACAATTTTAATCCTAATATTAATATTTATGAAAACCACTTTTAAGATAAGAAATAAATATAAGGACAAACAAAATGTTTAAAGTAATAAATTATGTGGATTCAATCTTTTTAGAAGTATATAGTAAATATTAGCATTTTAAACAATAACATAAAAAACAGTATAAGATATAGAGAAACAAGAGGAATGAGTATAAAAAGTAGACAATTTTCAAAATTTAAGCGACAATTTAGTTTAAGCTATTGACAAAGAGGTAATTTTTTTCTATAATTCCCGTCCAAATT
>JBDNBT010000147.1:0-2678 GCA_039767755.1 Sulfurovum sp. | reverse complement strand
AGCCTTTGCTTTTCTGTATGGTAAGACAGGCAAATACAAACAACGAACTAACAATCGGTGGTAGCACTCCGTCACATTATCGTAGACCTACAAATTTAACTTCTTTCGATTGGGGATTTACAACAAGACTTCAGTTAAACTTCGGTTTAGAACAAGATGAATTTCTTCAAGAAATACCAAGCCAAAGTACGAATTTATTTGAAGATGGTTATTTAGATTATGTTGAAACAGTGTTTGACAGAAAAAGTAGAATGCTAAAAGTTAGTGCTTATTTGCCTTTAAGTATAATCACAAGATACAAACTAAACGACAAATTTATAATAGCCAACAAACCTTATAGAATAAATAGTATAAAAACAAACTTACTAACTAACAAAACAGACTTAGAGCTTTACAGCAAAGATGAATTTCAAAGTCAAATAAGAAACGATCAAGTCGCTTATTTAGGTAGAGTTGCACAATTAACAGAAGCAACAAAAGGCACTGATTTTATCACAGTAACGTGGGACTCTATAAGTGGTGTGACGGGATATAATATTTATGTAAATGGTGGGTTATTTAGTGCTGAACCAAACACAACTACAACACTAAAAGTAAATGGTTTAGAAAGTGGAACAACATACGATATTACAATACGAGCAAAATATAATGTAAGTGGAAATGATGTATTTTCATTTGATACAGGACTAACAGGTACAACACTATGATAAAACTAATTCTTGACAGTTTAAAATATGTCGATGGTGAAACAGAAAACATTCGCATCGCAAAGGGCAAAAACAAGTTGCCAATTACTTTAAAAGAAGGATATAAAGCAATAAAACAAGAAATAAAATGGCAGAAGTAAAGAAGATAATAATTGATGCGGATACAGTCAAAGCTCAAGGTGGTCTTGATGCACTGAAGAAAAGTATAAAAGACACAGGTAAAGAAACAAAAGAACTCAAGAAAGAAACTGAAGCTAATAAAACAGCGTTTAAAACGTTTGATAAGTTTACGGGTGGTTTAGCGAGTAAATTTGTTGATTTAAAAACTAAAACAATAAGTCTTGTAAAAGGATTTGGTGCTGTTAAAGTTGCAATTGCAGCCACAGGAATTGGTGCTTTAGTTTTATTAATTACTTCATTGACACAAGCGTTTACAAGAAGCGAAGAAGGTCAAAAGAAATTTAAGAAAATTCTTGGAGTTCTTAAAAGTGTTGTTGATAATGTTTTAGATGTTTTTGCTAATTTAGGTGAAGCTATTATTGATACTTTCTTGAATCCTATTGACACTATCAAAGAGTTTTCTAACAGCATTAAGAATTATGTCACTGATAAAATTACAGCGGCTATTGATGGATTTGGTCTTATGGGTAGCGCCATTAAGAAAGTTTTCAGTGGTGACTTTAAAGGTGCTTTAGAAGATGCTGGCGATGGTTTTTCTAAATTAGTTGAAGCATCACCATTAGGTATCATAAAAGACGGTTTAGATGCGGCCACAGAAAGCGTAAAAAGTTTTTCAGCAGAAGTAATAAAAGATGCCACAAATGCTTCAAAAATTGCTGATAAAAGAGCAAAAGCAGAAAAACTGGCAAGAAACTTATTGGTAGAACGAGCTGAAGCAGAAAGAAAAATTGCTGAATTAAGGGAAAAGGTTGCGGATAAAGAAAATTATACAGCAGAAGAACGAATTAAATTATTAAAAGAAGCTGGTGCGATCAGTGAAGATTTAGCTTTAAAAGAAACAGAGGTTGCACGTTTAAAATTAGAAGCTAAACAAGTTGAAAATTCTCTTGCGAAAAGCACAACTGAAGATTTGAATGAAGAAGCACAACTGAAAGCTGAATTAATAAATAAAGAAACTCAAAGACTTAAATTACAAAAAGCATTAACTGCCGAGATTACAGCATCAACAAGAGAAGCCACTGCGATTGCAAAGGCAAAAGCGGCCGAAGAAAAAGCTATTGAAGATAAGAAATTAGCTGAAGAACAAACAAGACTTGATGCTATTCAAAAAATTCGTGATGACTTTGAAGCTAAACAAAAAGAAAAAGAAGCAGTAACAGAGCAAGAAAAGATTGCACTTGAAGAACAAAAAGTACTTGCTGAATTAGACAGACTAAAAGCCACAGAAGAACAAAAACTTGAAGTCATAAATTACTACAAAGGTTTAAAAGCTGATGCAGACAAAAAAGATGCTGAAAATGAAGAAGGTCTTGCTGATGCTGTTACAAACGCAAAAGTCGATATTGCAAAACGTGGTTTAGGATTGATTGGTCAAATTGCTGGAAAAGGTAGTAAGATAGGCAAAGCTGTTGCACTTGCACAAGCAACAATAAGCGGAGTTGAAGGAACTATCAATGCGTTTAAAACTGCAAGTGACAATCCAATCACAACAGTATTTCCAGCGTATCCTTTTATTCAAGCTGGTCTTGCCGCAGGATTCGCCGCAACTAACATAGCCACAATAAGAAGCACAGATGCAAGTGGTAAATCTACACCAAGCGTTTCAAGTGCTGGTGGTGGTGGCGCCGCTTCACAACCTCCGTCTTTCAATGTAGTTGGAGCAACAGAAACAAGTCAATTGGCTGATGCAGTTGCTGGTCAAGAAAATCAACCTGTTCAAGCGTATGTTGTAGCAAATGACGTGACAACAGCACAGAGCTTAGAAAACAACATTGTTGAGGGTGCGACATT
>JBDNBT010000146.1:0-2936 GCA_039767755.1 Sulfurovum sp. | reverse complement strand
TGGAAAAATTGGAAGTTAGTAAAAATAAGTTAATAAGACTTATTTAAAAACTATTGTAAATATGAACTCACAGTTTTTAAATAGTTTTGTTTTTCTTGACTAGTTATGCCTTCTTGTAAGGCATTTCTTTTAACTAAATCTCTTTTTAAAAACTTTAAATTTCCATCTTTTATTTCATATATATTATATGAATTTTGAGATACATCTGTTAGACCTATTGTTTTAATAATATCTCCACTTTGATCAAATATCAACTTATATTCACTTTGTTTATATAATCTAGTAATTTCTCTTGATACACCTAGTGTTTTAATAAACCAAGGGGCCTTAGAGATGTTTGAAGCTAAAACTATCCTTTTGTCAGTATATTTATCTAATTCGTTAAATACAGCTATTGAATCGTGATTTAATACTATTAAATAATCATTGTCAAATAGTTCAGCTCTTTTTACATATTTGTCTTCATTTGATATTTGCATATAATCAGGTAATAAACTTACATCAATTTGTTTTGATTTCTTATTTTCAATTTGTTCAGGTGCAGTTAGAAACACCAATAAAAGAAATCCAACAATACCTAATATTGAAACTTTTAAACTATTTTTTAACATCTTATTTTTTTCCTTTATTTTTTAATCTTTTAACCCATCTTTTAAATAATCTAGTTGAATTAATGCTACTATCAATTTTTTTATCTCTAAATATATTTTCGCATAAAACTTTTGCTAAATATGGCGATAAAACATATCCCCTACCCCCAACACCATTTATAATATATAAGTTATAAATAGAACTAAGGTTTTCATCTTTTATATGACTTCCATTTAGAATATGTGGATTATCTTCAATTGATTTTTTAGAATCTATTAACTTACCAACAATTGGAAAGTAATCATTACTAGCAGCCCTTGCTCCTATTTTAAAATCTATTACTTCTAAATCTTCAAGATTTAATATATCATTTGCTAAGTTTATTAGTTTTTTTGTGTCTTTATTGATTATTTCTAAACTCTTATTATTGTGTGAGATATTATTAACATCTTTTAAATTAAGATTATAAGAAGTATCATCCATATTTTCACCAAATCTATTATGAGTAGCACCAATACTAAACTGATATTTATTTGTATTTACTATTTTCTTACTTTGTGAAATAGAACACTCTTTATGAAAATTATATTGAATTTCACAAGAACTATTAACATTTATTTTTTGACCCCATACAGGTCTTATATTTACGTAATCTTCACTTATTAAATCTATATTAGCACCAGTTGTTAAAACTATATTTTTAGCTTTTAAATCATTATTTATAAGCCAACAGTTATCTTTTTTCTCTAAGCTTTTAACATCATAATTATAAACTTGAGTGATATTTTCTAAAAGTCTGTTGCATATTTCAACACTATTTACAACACTACCAATGGGAAATAAATACCCATCATCTTTTTTTTCATAATCAAACTCAATAAACTCTTCATAAGACCAAAACTTTTCCATATCTTCATCATTTTTAGCAACACGATAAGTACCACAACTTGATATCAAATCACTAAACTTTGATGAATAAAAATCAACACTAAAGTTTAAAGCTTTAGTTACTAATTCTTTAAATGTATTAGGTTTACCTAAAATTGGATTTAAAAAAGCCCCAGCTGCTCCACTAGCACCTGCTGCTGTGTTTGAGTTTTTGTCCAAAACAATTATGTTTTGCGTTTCTTTTGAAATATAATATGCACTACAACATCCAGCTATTCCAGCTCCAATAATTGCAAAATCGTAGATTTTATCAGACATTGTTATCAAGCTCATCAACTAATTGCATATTAGGCCGCCAGTAACCTCTACCACCTTTTAAACTTACACACTTATACTCAGGAAATTTATTTTTATAATAATTTAATCTTTCTTTTGTAGTTTTGCCAGTATCACAATAAAAAACAAAAACACTACCTTTTGGATATTCCTTCATTTCAAAGGGATTATAAGTAATCGTTTCAATATTTTTCATAGGTTTTAATACCGTGTCTATAAGCACTACTTTTATATCTTGCTTTTCTAAAATTTTAGAGTATTTCAAAAGTTCTTGTTGTGTCCATTCTATTTTGTCAAACATTTTTATCTTTTATGTATTTTTTTATTTTTTAGATATTAACAATATTACTTAAAAATACCAATAAAACCTTGAAGTACATATTAGTAATATTGTCACATTGCGTAGGTAATTATCAACTTTAATAACTTTTTTATACAAACTTGATTGACAGACACTCAAGTTGTTTGCTATAATTTCAAAAAATTTATATATTTTATAGGAATGAAAATGGCAAAAAGTTTATACGAAACTTTAGAAATAAATGACAGTGCAGCACCTGATGAAATAAAAAAAGCATACAGAAAACTTGCTAGAAAATATCATCCAGATGTTAATAAAGATAAAGATGCAGAAGAAAAATTTAAAGAAATAAATGCAGCTTATGAAGTATTAAGTGATCCACAAAAGAAAGCTCAATATGACCAATATGGTGATCAAATGTTTGGTGGACAAAATTTCCATGATTTTGCTCAAGGTCAAGGACAAAATGTAGATTTAGATGAAATGCTAAGACAAATGTTCGGTGGACAAGGTGGCTTTGGTGGAGGCTTTGGTCAAGGTGGTTTTGGCGGAGGATTTGGCGGGTACAATGAACCTGACTTAGACATAAACGCACAAATCACTATATCATTTGATACGGCTGTTTTAGGTGGTAAACAACACATTTCTTTAAATGGTGATTCTTTTGATGTAAAAATTCCAGAAGGAATAAAAGATGGTCAAAAAATTAGAGCTAAAGGAAAAGGTAAATCATACAATGGTCAAAGGGGAGATTTAATAATCAAAGTTAATGTTGCATCTAATCCTGACTATGAAAGAGATGAAGATGATTTAATTAAAT
>JBDNBT010000145.1:0-3023 GCA_039767755.1 Sulfurovum sp. | reverse complement strand
TATACGGTTTTACAAAATGAGGGATTTTACTCTCATCAATTGGTAAATTTAAAGCATTTGGATATGATATTCCACGTGCAGATTCAATAGCATTATTTGCAGCTTGAACTGAAATTTCTCTTTGAGATTCTTTTGTATTTGCTCCTAAGTGAGCAGTTACAGTTACATTTGGTAAATCTAATAATGGATGATCAATTGCTGGTTCTTTTATAAATACATCAATACCAGCCATTGCAATTTTCCCAGATTTTAGGTTTTCATATAATGCATCTTCATTATATAATCCACCTCTAGCACAGTTAATTAAAACTACACCATCTTTCATTCTTGCAATTTCTTCAAAACCAATCATATTGATAGTTTCTTTATTTTTTGGAGTATGAATAGTTATAATATCGCAAGATAAAATATCTTCAAAATTAGTTGTATACTTGATACCTAAATCAGTTGCTTTAGTTGAAGGAATATATGGGTCGTAAGTCATTACGTCCATTTCAAATGATTTAGCTCTAAGTGCTACTCTGTGACCAATATTTCCAAAACCAATAACACCTAGCTTTTTCCCATAAAGTTCATTTCCATACCAATCTTCTCTTTTCCAAACTCTATCAATTTTTAATTGATTGTGAGCATATGGAAATTTTCTCATACAAGAAAGCATGTGAGTCATTGTTAATTCAACAGCTGCTATAGTGTTTGCAGTAGGAACATTCATTGCGATTATTCCTCTTTTACTACAACCTTCCATATCAACATTGTCATAACCAACACCAGCTCTAATAACAGCTTTTAAGTTTACTGCTGCATTTAAAAATTTCTCATCAACATCTGTTGAAGATCTAGTGATTGCTACTTGAGCATCTTTAATAATATTTAAAAGTTCTGTTTTATCTACATCTGCTGCATATACGTAGTTTACATCTTCAGTATTTTGAAGAATTTGTAAACCAGCGTCATGTATATGATCGCAAACTACAATTGTATGTTTACTCATTTAAATAATTCCTATGATTTCATTTGATCTTTTATAATGTCACCTAAAGTCATAGATGAGTCATCATTTACTGATTTTAAAACTTCTCTTTCTTGTTGTTGCTCTAATCTTCTAACAGATAATCTAACTCTATTTTTTTTAGTGTCAATATTTACAACAACAGCTTCAATTTCATCACCATTTTTTACTTCATCAGCTTTTAATGGACCAAAATCTTCATTTCTAATTAAACCATCAAGATTATTTTCTAATTTAATGAAAATTCCGAAATCTTTAGCATCTTTTACAGTTCCTTTTACGATGTCACCGATTTTGTAAGCATCTTGGAATTTTTTAGCAGGAGAATCAGCAATTTCTTTAATAGATAATGAGATATTTTCTTTTTCTCTATCAATTTTGATAATTTTAACTTCTACTTCATCACCTTTTTTGAATAATGCTTTACATTTTGCATTTGGTTCCCATGAAGCTTCTTCATTATGTAATAAACCATCAACATCACCAATGCTTACAAAAGCACCAAAGTCAGTTAATGTAGCAATTTTACCAGTGATTATGTCACCAACTTTATGATCGTTTGTGAATTTAGTAAAAGGTTTTTCTTGTAGATTTTTTAAAGATACTCTTAATCTTTTTTGCTCGATATTTAATTCGATAACTTCAACATTGATTTCTTCACCAATTGTTAAAAGTTCTTTTGGATTTTTTAAGTTTTTATTCCATGAAATTTCAGATATATGTAATAAACCTTCAATGTCATTTCCTAAATCAACAAATGCACCATAAGATTCAAAGTTAGAAACTGTAACAGTAATTGTATCACCAACTTCTAATTCGTCTTTAATCTCTTCCCAAGGATTAGATAAAGCTGCTTTAATTGATAAAGATAAATGTTGTTTTGTTTTGTCATAAGATAATACAACAACAGATACAGCATCACCTTCGTTGTAATAATTTGCAGGATTTACAGGACCTTTGTATGAGATTTCATTGTAGTTTACTAAACCATCAATTCCACCTAAATCAACAAACATTCCATAAGAAGTAATTTTTTTGATTGTTCCAATAACTGGTTCTTTATTTTCTAAAATTTCAGTTACTTTGTTATCTTTTACAGCTTTTGATTCTTCAATTAATTTCTTTCTTGAAACAATAATTGAATTTTGAGCTTTGTTTACTTTAATAACTTTTGCTTTTACAGTTTTACCAACTGCACCAATAGTTTTTAAGTAAGATTGAGCCATAGGCATGAAATATTCACAACCATCAGCATCTTCGATTATAAATCCACCTCTTTGTTTTACAGAAACGATTTTACCTTCGATTGTTACATCTTCGAAGTTTTCACCATGAGCTTTTTCAAAAGCATCAAATTTTTCTTTTTGTAAAACTTTTTTATGTGAAATACTTGGTCTTTCACCTCTGCTTCCCATTAACATAACAGGAATTGTGTCACCAACTTTATATTTTACTTCACCACCAATTGTAATTTCAGAAATATTTAACTGACCTTCTATTTTTTGACCAACGTCAACTAGAACTCTTTCACTATTAATTTCAACAATTACACCATCAACCACAGAATTATTTTCCGCATTCTCAAAAGACTCATTAAGCATTTGCTCAAAATCAAAGTCTTCACCTAAATCAATATCTTCGATACCCATTTTATTCCTTCATATTTACCAGTTTTATTAAATAGAACGATTATACAAAAAAAAGGCTTAAAAAGAGTTAGTTTTGAGACTCTACTTTCTCTATAACTTGCTGAATAATCCAGTCAGGAGTCGATGCACCTGCTGTTATTCCACATAATTTTTTATTTAAAAACCATGAATTTTGTAGTTCTGTTTCATTTTCAATTAGGTAAGAATCAGCACAATTCTCTAAACAAATAGAGTGTAATTGTTTTGTATTTGATGAGTTTTTACCACCAATTACAATCATCACATCAACTTCTTTTGATAGATCTCTTGCGGCATCTTGGTTCTCAAAAGTTGCATCACAAATTGTATTAAATACTCTTACT
>JBDNBT010000144.1:0-7283 GCA_039767755.1 Sulfurovum sp. | reverse complement strand
CTTTTAATAAACCATTTTGCAATTATGATTGCTGAAATTAATGCTAATGCATACATGATTCCATACCAATGTACAGAAATTGACCCTAAGTTAAATGCTACAGGGTCAAAGTGTGAATATATATTTTGCCAATAATCCATATATAGTTTACTTTCTAGTCTTCTAAAGCTTCAGCAATAAGTTCAATTGGATTTTTAAACTTAACATCAACTCCAGCCGTATCTAATGAATTTGTAATTTGCATTCTACATGCACTACACTCAGCACTTACTACTTGAGCTTTTGTATCTCTAATCATAGCTGCTTTTGGTGCACCAGCTGCTTTTGCAAATTCGAATTTTTCTGTTTGCATAGTAACTCCACCAAATCCACAACATCTATTTGAATCACTCATTTCAGTCATTACATAGTTTTGAGATAGTAAGTTTCTAGGCTCTTTCCAAACACCTTGCATTTTTTTAGCATGACATGGATCATGATATGTTACAACATCATCCATTTGTTTTCCAGAATTTGCAAGCATATTTTTAAGTTCTGTATTATTTTCAAGCCATTTAGTTGCTAGAAATATCTTCTTAGATAGTTTTACAGCCCTTGCTTTCCACTCTAGTTGATCATGGAAGTAGTGTTCCCAATCTTGATTAATCATTGCACTACATGTAGCTTCTGGAATTAGAACAGCATCCACATCATCAATCCATGTTTCAAAGTACTCTATATTCTTTTTTGCTAAATAATCAACCGTATCAAATGCTCCTGTAAAGTATGCAGGCGCACCACAACATAATTGAGCTTTAGGAATAAAGATATTTAAATCTAGTTTTTTAAGAATATTAACTAAACTATCACCAGTAGCTGTGTAAGTATAATTACTCATACAACCAATAAATATAGCTACTTTATTTTTCTTAGTTTCTGTTACTTCAACTTCATTCTTAGCTGGAATGTTTTGAGGGTATTTATTTAAGAAACTTCTTGAATCTGCAAATGGTAATACCCTGTCTTTTTTAACAATTGGTAAAGAAAATCTAGGTCTAGCTGATTGCTTTTCATCGTCTAATTTTAGGGCACATGTTTGAAACATCCAACCTAGTTTTGAAAGTAAGTCCATAGTTTTTCTATGCTTTAATAGCCAGAAAAACATTCTTTTATACCAAGCAATTCCATATTTTTTTGCAATATCTGATCTAACTTGCTCAATAATCATATCCGTTGGTAAGTCATTTGGACATACTTCAACACAGTTTGTACATAAGAAACAAGACTCAAAAATATCTTTAGCTGTTTGATCTAACTCTAGTTCATCTCTTTTGTATGCACCTAAAAGGTCTATAAAACCTCTAGGTGAAGTTGCTTCATCTTGATTAATATTAAAAATTGTACAAACGGGCTTACATTTACCACATTTTACACAGTCGTCACTTATTTGTGTATAGTCAAATTTTGTATTATTTACTGACACTATAAAACCTTTAAAATTTATAAATTATATATAATGTTGAAATATACTAAAATATTGGTTAGAAGTAGTTGATAGGGAAGTGTTTCGTAGATTTTCAAAACTATTAAATAGTTTTTGAAAATCTTCTTTTTTCTTCAGGAATTTTGTTAAGGTATGCATCAAATGGCATGCAAATATTTCTAATAAGCATAGTACCCGTTTGAGACACTTTTATTTTGTCCTCTGTTATGTTTAAAAGATCTGCATCTTCAAATTCTTTTAAAGCTAATAAAGCATCATCAAAATACTCTTTAAAGTTTATTTTAAATGTATCTTCTACTCTTTTGATATTTAAAGAGAAATTACTCATAAGCTCCATAATAACATATTGTCTAAGTTGATCATCATCACTTAATTTATATCCTTTAAATACAGGTAAATTTCCACTATCAATGGCATTTTCCCATGATTCTAAGTCTTTGAAGTTTTGAGCGTAATAATCTTCACCATTTCCAATAGACGTAAGCCCAATTCCAATTAAATCAGCACCACCTTTTGTAGTGTATCCTTGGAAGTTTCTATGTAATTGGCCTTTTTCTATTGCTTTAAAAAGTTCATCTTTTGGCTTAGCAAAATGATCCATTCCTACCATTTTGTATCCATTTGATGTGAAGAAATCAATAGTGTCTTTTAACATATTTAATTTTTCTTCTGCTTGTGGAAATGTATTTTCATCAAACTTTCTCATTGTCTTCATAAGCCATGGCACATGGGCATAGTTAAAAACTGCAAATCTATCTGTATCTAAAGTTAACATCTTTTCTAAGGTGTTTTTAAATGATTCCCTTGATTGAAATGGTAATCCATAAATTAAATCCGTATTAATTGATTTAATTCCAGCATTTCTTGCTATTTTTATTACATTTTGAGTTAATTCAAATGGTTGAATTCTATGTATGGTTTTCTGAACTTTTTCATCTAAGTCTTGTACTCCAAAACTAAGTCTGTTAACTCCACCTTCTTTTAATACATCCATATGTTCTTGTGTAAAAAATCTAGGGTCAACTTCACATGAAATCTCAGCATCAGTACTAAAATTTGGGAAAATTGATTTAATAGTTTTAATTACAATTCTTAATTGTTCAGGACTAAAGAAAGTTGGTGTACCACCACCAAAGTGCATTTGGCTAACTTCTCTGTTTGTATTTAGATGTTTTTTTAATATATTTAGTTCTTTTTTTAAGTATTCAATATATTTAATTTTTTTATCTTCTTTAGATGTAAAAATAGTATTACATCCACAAAAATAGCATGCACTTCTACAAAAAGGCATATGTATATATAATGATAAACTTCTATTATCGCTTTGAGAACTATAAAATGCTTTTAAATCTTTTTGAGTAAAGTTTTCAGAAAACTCAGGGGCTGTTGGATATGAAGTATATCTTGGCCCTGGTTTTGAGTATTTGATAAATTTACTAAAATCTATCATGAAACTGCGTTTCTCTGTCTATCTAACCAAACCATTACACCTTTTTGAGCGTGCAGTCTGTTTTCAGCTTCTTGGAATATTAAACTTTGTTCACTTTCCATTACCTCCTCACTAACTTCATAGCCTCTATAAGCTGGTAAACAATGTAAGAAAATAGCATTAGATGCAGCTAACTTCATCATTGCATTATCTACAATGTATCCATGAAAGTCTTTTAATCTTTGTTCTTTTTCATCTTCTTGTCCCATAGATACCCATGTATCAGTTGTAATTACAGTAGCATCTTTAACTGCATCTTTAGGATCATTTCCTATTGTAATTTTTGCACCACTTTTTTTAGCTATTTCAAGTGCTGTATTTAATATATTTTGATCTACTTCATAACCTTTTGGAGTTGAAATTCTTAATTCAAATCCTAATTTAGCTGCCATATTTAACCATGAGTGAGCCATGTTGTTTCCATCACCTACATATGCAACGACAAGATTATCTTCAAGACCAGCTTCTTGGATAGTCATATAATCAGCCATTAATTGTACAGGATGGTACTCATTTGTTAGTCCGTTTATAACAGGTACTTTTGAATACTTGGAAAATTCTTCAATTTTTGATTGAGCGAAAGTTCTTATCATAACCATATCAACCATTCTTGAAATTACTCTTGAAGTATCACTCATAGGTTCACCACGACCTAGTTGTATATCGTTTGATGATAAAAACAATCCTATTCCACCTAGTTGATATATACCTGTTTCAAAAGAAACTCTAGTTCTTGTACTGCTTTTTTCAAATATCATCCCTAAAGTTTGGTTAGGCATATATTTTTTAAAGTTTTTATTTTTAGTTTCTGTTTTAATTGTAGAAGCCAAATCTAAAATCTCTAGTATCTCTTCTTTTGTATAGTCAGCTAAAGTTAAAAAGTGTCTCATTATTTGTCCTTGAAATTTAGAAAGCTGTTATTCTATGTTATTAAACTTTATTATAGCTTAAAATCATTGTTTTTGACAATTTTAAACTATAAACTAACACTAAAACTAATTTAAAACAAAATATAATAGAATAAATTACTACAAATAGAAAGAGTATTATATACCAAATACTAAATCTTTTTTTTCTAAACTTATGATTGTTTTCATAGCTATCATTACAATTATAACTATAATTTATACATATATGCAATACATACAAAATTAAGAGTTTAGTTTTTATTTAAAAGTTCACAAGCTTCTTTAGCATGATAAGTAATTATTAAATTAGCTCCAGCTCTTTTAAAGCTTAACAATGTTTCCATCATTACTTTTTCATAATCAATTAACCCAGCAGCACCTGCATTTTTAAGCATAGCATACTCACCACTTACATTATATACACATAATGGAAGTTTTGATTCATTTCTTATGTCTCTAATAATATCTAAGTATGATAATGCAGGTTTTACCATAAGGATATCAGCCCCTTGTTTTTCATCTTCTAAAGACTCTTCAATAGCTTCAAGTCTATTAGCAGGATTCATTTGGTAAGATCTTCTATCTCCAAATGATGGAGTTGATTCAGCCACATCTCTAAATGGTCCATAATATGAACTTGCAAATTTAGTAGAATAAGACATAATAGGAAGATTTTCAAACCCAGCCTTATCTAAAGCATTTCTTAGTGTTTCAATTATTCCATCCATCATTCCAGATGGTGCAATCATATCAGCACCAGCTTTTGCATGAATTACCGCTTGTTGAGCTGATATTTCTAATGTTTTATCATTATCAACTGTTTGAGTTACAGGATCTAATATTCCACAATGACCGTGATCTGTGTATTCACAAAAACAAAGATCTGTTACTATAAACATTTGAGGAAATTTTTCTTTAATTGCTCTAATTGTTCTACTAATAATACTTTCTTCACATAAGCATTCGCTTCCCACAGAATCTTTAACATCAGGGATAGCAAATAAAATAATTGATTTTAAATCAATACTAATTAAGTATTCACACTCTTTTAATATTTCATCAATACTCATTTGAAATACACCAGGCATTGAAGAAACTTCTGTTTTAATACCATTACCTTCTTTTACAAATAGTGGATAAATAAAGTCGTTTTTACTAAGTGTAGTCTCTGCTACAAGTCCTCTAAGTGTTTCATTGATTCTAAGTCTTCTATATCGTTTAAACATTTTATTTACCTCTTTTCGTTATACTCTAGCGAATTTTAACAATTTAAGGTTTAAACAAATATGAATATTGAAAAGTCAAATATTGCTAAATTACCAACTAAACATGGAAACTTTTTAATTAAAGCATATAAGTATAATAATCAAGAGCATTTAGCCATCATGAGTGAAGATTTTAAAAAAATAGATATACCATATGTAAGAATTCACTCAGAGTGCCTAACAGGAGATGCTTTAGGAAGTCTAAAGTGCGACTGTCAAGCTCAATTAAATTTAGCTATGGACTTTATTTCTGTAAATGGTGGATTAGTTATTTACCACAAACAAGAAGGAAGAAATATAGGTTTATTTAATAAGGTAAATGCTTATTCTTTACAAGATAAGGGTAGAGATACAATTCAAGCTAATTTAGAGCTTGGATTTGCTGAAGATGAAAGAGATTACACTGTTGTAGGTGAAATATTAAAAGATTTAGATGTTAAGAGAATAAAACTTATTACAAATAATCCAAAAAAAATAAATTTTGTGGAGAGTTGTGGAGTGGAAATTTCTGAGAGAATACCATCAATTATAACACCTAATCAACATAATGAAAAATATTTAGCAACGAAAAAAGATGAAATGGGACATCTTTTATAATGAGTTTAAAAACCCTTTTAGGAAGTCATCAAATTAATCTTGATGAGCAATTTTATAGAGATATAGAAATATTTATTACAGATTTACAAGTATGGGGAAGAGTTCATAATTTAAGTGGTAACTTAAGTATTGAAAGTATTCATGAGAATATATTAGATTCTTTGTATCCATTGAAGTTTATAAACAAATACAAAAGTTTTGCAGACATAGGAACAGGAGCTGGTTATCCAGGTCTAGTCCTTGCAATTGCTTCAAAAAATATACAATCACACTTAATTGAACCTCGAATAAAAAGGGTGTCTTTTCTAAATTTAGTAAAAGCTAAATTAAGACTTGATAATTTATCAATTCATTGTAAAAGAGTAGAGGAAGTTGGTGATTTAAAAGTTGATTTAATTACATCAAGAGCTGTAACAAACACATCACTTTTAGTAGATATCACTCAAAATATAAAAAAAGATAAGTCTTCATATTTATTTTACAAAGGTAGTATGCTTGATAACGAACTTCAAGAAGCCAATGTAAATAACTATGAAGTACACCAAAGAAAAGATAGAAACTATCTTTACATAAGAGGATAATTTATATGTTAATGAAAGGCTTAGTATTAGCGCTTGTATTAATACTTGTTTATTTAGTATTTTTCAAAAAATCTAGAGAAAAAGAAATCAGTAAAAATGCTTCTGAAAAAAAGAAAGAAAAAATATCAGACATAATGGTTGAATGCCCAACATGTAAAACTTTTGTTTCAAAAAAAGAGGGTATTTTAAGTAATGGAAATTACTTCTGCAGTGTTGAATGTTTAAACAACAAAGGATAGACTGTGATTATTTTAGGTGATGAATTAGTACCATATGAAGAGGTATCTAGTATTTCAAGTATAGATGAAATAAAAACTACAAAAGCTAATAGTATAGTATCATTTGATTTTGATGAAAAATTATTAAAGTACTGTTTTGAAAACTCTTTAAAATGTCTTGTTAAAGTTGTAAGTATTAAAGAAGCTATTTACTGTAATAGTTTAAATGCTCTTTATATAGCTTCACATTATGATATGGCAAAAAAAATACAAAAAGTAGCAGATAACTATATGTTTGATTCAAAAAATCTGTGTATTATTAAAAATAATAATAGTTTTGAAGATGTTGCAAAAAGTGAAATAGATGGAGTAATATACAGCATATTACTTGATAATAAGTGATAATTGGATAAAATCCAAATTTTAAAAGAAAGAGATACTTGTGAAAGATATATTAGACATAATAATTTTAGTAATGTTTGTGATTATGGTAGCACTATTTATAATTAATTTTAATAGGCAACAAATAAACAAGTACAAAGATAAGATAGAACCTAAAGATAAAAACAAGGAAAATGTAGATGAATAAACCATTATTAATTGAGATTGGTGTTGAAGAATTACCAGCAATTCCATTTTTAAAAGAGTTACCAAATATTGAAAAAAAATGGGCAGATATTTTAGAAAAAAATAGATTACTATGTGATTTTGAATTTTTCTATACACCAAGAAGATTAGTATT
>JBDNBT010000143.1:0-12016 GCA_039767755.1 Sulfurovum sp. | reverse complement strand
ATTGCTAACATATTTGCATCAATTATATTTGCAGGTAATTTTTTAAGTACATGCTTCATTTTTTCTTTAAAGTCTTCAATGCCAAACATTCCACTTACTTTCATAAATGCTCCAAGCATCGGTGTGTTAGGAATTGCTTTTCCAATAGTATCTCTTGCGATTTGTAAACAGTCTAGTGTATACACTCTGTCTTCAATTCCATCTAAAGTAGGTACCATAGAAATTAATTCCTCTTTGCTAAGGTGTGTAGTAATAATATATTTAGTTGTATCTTTACCATTAGCAGTAAAATCATCTGTAAACGCTAAACCTGGATCTAGTATAAATACATAATCAGGTTTCATATATTTTTCATGATTTAAAATTGGTTTATCATCTATTCTGTTGTACGCAGTCATTGAAGCACCTCTTTTTGCTGATCCATAAAAAGCAAAAGCTTGAACTTCTTTACCTGATCCAGCAACAATAGAACCTAATCCCTTTGCTCCTGTAACAGCACCTTGACCTGCACGGCTGTGCCATCTAATTTCTAACATAGAGGCTCCTTAATATTAAAATTGACTTAAAAATTTTAATTAGTCTGAATAATTATATAAGTCTTTAGCTTAACTAAAACTTTATTCATGTTAAGTTTATAGTTATTATTATGAATTTGAGATTAAAATTTAAATTATTTTCAAGGTATTGAATAATTATAAAATATACAAAAGCCTTAAAATATAGGCTTTTATAAGAAAAATATCACTTTAGGATGAATAGGTACATAAATTTTAGTAAAACTTTATATAATGTATAAAAAAGTAACTAATATTTATTTGTAAGTTATTATTAAGTTAATATTATAGATTTTTAATGTGTTCAATTGCTTCTAATGCATTTTTTTTTACTATATTTGTATGTTCAAAGAGCTCTTTTTCATCTCCATATCCACATAAAACCCCAATTGATTTTACATTTGCATTTTTGGCTGCTATTAAATCTAGCTTTGTATCTCCAATCATCCAAATATTTTCATGAACAGAAGAGATATCCATATCTTGTAGAGTTTTTAGGATAGGTTCTGGATGTGGCTTGTGATTTTCTACACATTCATATCCTGTTACTATTTCAAAGTGAGGCATTAACTCTAAGTGTTCAAGTAATGGAATGGTATATTTTCTTGTTTTTGTTGTTACTATTGAAACCCTAGCTATACTTGATGCTAATTTTACAGCTTCAACTGCATTTTCTAAAAGCTTAGTTTTTATAGTTGAGATATCTTTATATCTATTTTTATATGCATCTACAAAATCCCATACTTTATCTTCAGGTATACCTAAATCTTTATACATAACATTTAAAGGATAACCTATAAGACTTTTTATATCTTCATCATTTCCTTTAAAATCATAATTCATAACTTCAAATGAGTGGTAAAAAGTTGAAACAATAGCATCTGTTGAATCTATTAAGGTTCCATCTAAGTCAAAAAGTATAATTGTGTTTTCTTTCATTTTAATCCTATTGTTTTAATTTTTTATTTCCCAATCTTTTTGATTATGCATAAAACCTGTAAAAGCAGGTTCTAGATTTTTTATTTTTTTATGTACAGTTGATATTGAGTTTGGAATATATAAAAATAAGTAGGGTAAATCAGCACTAATAATTCTATAAAGTTCTTTATATATTTTTGCTAATTCTTTTTTATCTACAGTTATTGCACCTTTCTCAATAAGTTCATCAACCTTTTTATTATTGTATGAAACAAAATTAAAGCCACCTAATTTTGAATTTGAACTGTGCCATATTGAGTATGCATCAGGTGTTAAACCTAATCCCCAACCTAAAATCACAGCTTCGAAGTTTCTAGGGTGAACTACTGTGTTTAAAAATGCTTGCCACTCCATTACTCTAATATTCATATCAATTCCAGCTCGTGCAAGTTGATATTGAAGTATTTGGGCTGCGTTTATTCGTATGTCATTCCCTGTGTTTGTAACAACTTCAAAGGTAAAGGGATTGTTTTCATCATAACCTAATTCTTTTAGAAGTGTTTTTGCTTTTTGAATATTTTGTTTTGGAGTTTGAACACTTTCATCAAAGGCATAAGTTCTTGGTAAAAATGGACCATTACAAATTTCACCATGACCAAAAAATAGTATTTCTACAAGTTCTTCTCTATTAATTGCTAAAGATAAAGCCTGTCTAACTCTAAGATCTTTAAACTTTTCATTTTTTAGGTTAAAGCCCATATATGTGTATGAAAAGCTTGGTTTTTCTATGATTTGATATTTATCTTTAAAGTCATTGGTAATTTGTCTATCTATTTGTATTGGAGTTAATCCTCCCACATCAAGTTTTTCTTGCTTTAAAAATAAAAATGAAGTGTTTGGATCTGGTAAAAATTTATATAAAATCTTTTTAATTTTAGGTTTACCATCAAAGTAATCTTCATTTGCATAAAGCTCTATATCTTTTCCAACTTCAAAACTATCTATTTTATAGGAACCCGTTCCTATTGGCTTTTTATTAAAAGAGCTTGTCATAAGGTTTTCTTCATCTTTTAAAATATGTTCTGGAAGTAATCCCACCATCCATATTTCTAAAGCTTTAAAGTAGGGCTCTTTATAATTTACTTCTATTTTGTATTTATCAAGTATTTTTACAGAATTTACTAATTTGAAGTTTGATTTAATTGAATTAAAAACCTTAGGATCCATTATTTTTTCATAGGTAAATAAAACATCTTTTGCTGTAACTTCTCTTTTATCATGCCAAAGAACATTTTGCTTTAGAGTAATTTGTAGTTTTGTTTTTGTGATGAATTCATAATTTGAAGCTAAATCCGTAGTTACATTTCCATCTTTATCATATTTAAATAGTCCATTAAATAGCCAGTTAGCTATTTCAGAGCTTGCACTATCATTTGCTAAGATAGGGTTTAGTCTACTTGGACTTGAAGAAATTGAAAGGTTTAGTGTACTTGCAAAAACTTCCAATGTGAAAATTATTGGTATTAAAAATAAAATATTAAACTTTTTCATAAAGAATATTATATCCTATAAAAACTTTTCAAATATAAATCTTCTTTTAGAAATAACTGATACCCAATTTTATTTTATTGGAATTATTACCTCAAAGCATGTACTATTTTTTGAAAAAACTCTTTAAAGTCATTTATAGTTTGACATAAAAAAAGGAAAAGAGAAAAACTCTTTTCCTTTGTATAAGAAGTGTAAGTAAATACTGACCAATTATCTTTTTGAGAATTGAGTAGACTTTCTTGCTTTCTTTCTTCCGTATTTTTTTCTTTCAACAGATCTAGCATCTCTTGTTAATAATCCGAAAGGTTTTAATATAGCTCTAAATTGCTCATCATAAGCAACTAATGCTCTAGATATACCATGTCTAGCAGCGTCAGCTTGTGCAGAATAACCACCACCTAGAGTTTTAACTACAATATTAACTGAAGTTTCTTGTTTAGAAACAGTTAATGGTTGCATAACTCTTTTTTTGATAGCTTCATGACCACCAAGCCATGCATCTAAAGATTGACCATTAACAGTAACTTCACCAGTTCCGTTTTCTAACCATACTTTAGCGATAGCAGATTTTCTTCTTCCTGTTGCATATACTTTTGCCATAAATATTATCCTTTAATTTGAGCCGTATGAGGGTGAGTTTCACCAGCATATACTTTTAATTTTTTTAACATTTCTTTACCAAGTTTTGTTTTTGGTAACATACCTCTAGTAGCTAATTTATATAATTTTTCAGGGTTGCTATCTAACATGTCAGACATTTTGTGAGTTTTAGTACTACCAAAGTATCCTGAGTGTGTATAGTAATTTTTGTCTTCTAATTTTGCACCTGTGAATCTTGCTTTTGACGCGTTGATAACAACTACAAAGTCTCCACAATCAACATTTGGAGTGAAAGAAGGCTTATGTTTACCTCTTAATTTCGTTGCAATCTCAGTAATGATTCTACCAAAAACCTTACCTTCTGCATCTACTACAATCCAATCTCTTTCGATTTCGTTAGCTTTTGCCATTTGAGTAAATTTCATTTATTTTCTCCGCTTTTTTAATGAGGTTGAATAATAGTAGAATAAACATTAAATAAAACTTAATTTAAGTATTATTTAATAAAAGATTGTAAATTTAGAACCTTTATCTGATTCAGATTCAATTAAGAGCCCAAAATTGTGTAGTTTTATAATAGAATTAACAATAAATAGTCCAAGACCCAATGAGTTGTCCCAACCATTACTTGCTACTCTGTAGAACTTATTTTTGATTTGTTCTAAGTCATCTTCACTTATACCTATACCATTGTCTATAATAGCTATATGGCTGTTTGTGATATCTACAATGACTTCATCGTCTGAATACTTTAAAGCGTTTTCTATAAGATTAGAAATAGCCATAGAAAGTAGTGCTTCATCTGCTAAGATAGCTTTTCTTGTACCTTGTATTTTTATTTCCCTTGATTTATAGCTTTCTTTTAATTCATCTGTTATATCTATGCAAAGTTCTTTTAAATCTATGTTTTTTTTGTGAAGTTCTTGTTTGTTTTCATCAAGTTTTACAGATAATCTTAGTTTATCAATTAAGTATGTCATTTTTTCAGATGTTTTTACAATTTTATGTAAAAATTTCTTTTTCATTGTTTGTGGTAGATCATCATCATTTAATATGGTTTCACTATATCCTAAAATTACAGCAATAGGATTTTTAAATTCATGTGAAATTGCTGAGATTATTTCATCTTTTTGTTTATTTGCAAGTTTTAGTTTTGCGTTTTGTTTTGACTTTTCTTTTGATCTTTTTGTAAGTCTATTTGATACTTTATTAAGAAGCTTAGTTATTTTGTGGAACTCATAAGTGAACTCAGATTTTAATACAAAAGATGGTTTTTTTGATGAAAGTTGAGTCAAAAACTCCAAGATATTTTCTGTTTCTTGTTTTATTTTTAAACTAATTAGATATGTTATTATAAAAGATATGGCTAAAAATATGAATATTAGACCAAATACTTGTAGTGATAGTTTTAAAAAATTATCAAGCATTCTATTTGTGTAGTCAGCCATTCTTATAAAATAGATATTTTTATTTATGGTAACTTTTTTTGCTATGTATAATAACTCTTCATCTAAAGTTGTAGATTGTCTTATTGATTTACCTGTACCAAAATCTTTTGCTTGAAGTATTTCATCTCTGTTTGAGTGGTTTTCCATAAGGCTCTTGTCTTTATCACTTTCAGCGATAACATTACCTTTTTTATCTATTACAGTTATTCTATGATTAATTCTAGCGTTTAAGTCTTTTACTACAGTATCTATGTTTTTTAAGTCTTTTAAGACTATTGACATTGTGTCTATGTTTTGAATAAGGTTTTGCTCAACTTGATTTACATAAACATTTTTTGACCAAAAATATACAAGTATACTAAGTACAACAAGTATAATTAAAAAGATTGATAAAAATGTTCTAAGAAAAAGTTGATGAATTTTTAGCAAAATATGTAACCTTCACCCCTAACTGATTTTATGTATTCTTTTACACCTTTAGGATCAATTTTTTCTTTTAATCTTTTAACAGCTACATTTACTGTTTTTACTTTTGTATCAAAAGAATCTTCCCACACCCTATCAAGTAAAATTTCTCTACTAAGAAGTATATCTTTGTTTTTTATAAACTCTAAAAGTAAGTCGTGTTCTAAGTGAGTTAACTCTACATGTACATCATCTATGTAGAATTTTTTGTTTTGAGATTTATATATTATATCCCTAACTTTTAAAACATCAATTTGTTTTGAGGCTCTTTTTAATACAGCTTTTACCCTTGCAACTAACTCTTTTATATTAAATGGTTTTGTAATATAATCATCAGCATAAGAATCAAATCCATCTAATATATCATCATCTTTATCTTTAGCAGTTACATAGATAATAGGGCACGTATGACCCATAGACTTTATTTTTTTAACAAACTGTGTACCTTCAGTTCCAGGTAGGTTTCTATCCATTAGTATTAAAGATATATCTTCTTCTTCTAAAACTTTTTCTACGTTATTATCTACGTTTAAAAAACCTATAGTATCAAAGCCTTCTTTTTGAAGGGTATATTCAAGTAATTCTAAAATATCCTCTTCATCTTCGACTATTAAAATAGTGTTATTTGTCATTAATTCTCTCTATTTTGTCTTTTACATCTTTAACTTTAACACTAGGTCTTTCATCTTCATACTCAACAACAGCATCTTGCGAAATCTTTATCACACCAGGTGAAAATTTAATAGCTAAGATTCTAAAAATAAAGAATATAGAAATTACAAATAATAAAAATGTAATATCAAAATAATCCCTATTTTGATGGGTACTTAAGATAATAACATCCCTAATTAAAAAGATGATAAAAATATCAACTACAAATCTAAGTCTGATTTTTTTCTTTTGAATAAAATCATGAATCATCTTAACAACTTCCATAACAACTATAAATTCAAGCATTAGTATAATAGCACTTGAAAATGGAGTGTTAGTTGCAAAGATAATTACAAAAACAATTGCAGCAACAACAACTTCAAAATATGACCCAAGAAACTCTTGTATTTTTAATAAATTCTTTTTCATAGGCACATTATATCAGCTAAATATAGCATTAGTGTTCTAACTCGCCACCAATTTCTGCAAATTTAGATAGTGAAGCAAGTGAAGAGGCTCTATCTGTAATTTTGTCTAATTTTCTAATTGCTGTTAATACTTCAAAGTATTCTTTTGCTAGTTCGTGGTTTTTTGTCATTAGTTTTAAAATGTTTTTTTCAATCATTGAATATAAATCATCTGTTTTACTAACTTCTATATATACCTTATGGTACTTATTTCTTATAGACTCTTCATCACTATCATCAAGCATTGATAAGGAAGTTTTTAAAGCTAAGTGTGCTGATTTATGAAGTGGTAGTGTATATTCTAAAATAGTTTTAGTATTTAAATCATCACTGAAAGATTTTTTGAATAATTTACAAAAAGTCTTTATATTATATGCAGCTCTTCCTAATTCATTTGTAATTTTTAAATAAGAAATTAATTCTCTTAAGTCTTTAGCTTCAGGTGAATATAAAGCAAGAAGTTTTACAACATCATTGTCTATATTATTTGTTTTTTCTTCAATTTTTTTAATTGAAAGTTTTATCTTAGATAAATTTGATAATTCATCTTTACTAATAGCTTCGTATGATTGCTCTAAAGCATTTAAAGTTGCTTCACCAATTTCAATTATTTCTTCAATTATTGCTTCTTTTTTTAACTCGTATGTAGGTAACATTATCCAAACCTTCCTGTAATATAATCTTCTGTTTTCTTGTTTGATGGATTTACAAAAATCGTATCTGTTTTATCATATTCTATAAGTTTTCCTAAGTGGAAAAATGCCGTATAATCAGCAACTCTTGCAGCTTGTTGCATATTATGAGTTACAGTTATTATTGTGTAATCTTTTTTTAATTCAAGCATAAGTGCTTCAATTTTTTCTGTACTAATTGGATCAAGTGCTGAAGTTGGCTCATCCATTAAAATAACTTTAGGTTCAACTGCAATTGTTCTAGCAATACAAAGTCTTTGTTGCTGACCACCTGAAAGTGATGTACCAGGAGTATCAAGTTTATTTTTAACTTCCTCCCAAAGTCCAGCTTTTTTAAGTGAAGATTCAACAAGTTCATCACAAGCTTTACCTTTTTTTACAAGTCCATGTTTAATAGGGGCATAGGCAACATTTTCATATATAGATTTTGGAAAAGGGTTTGGTTGTTGAAATACCATACCGATTTTTTTTCTAACACTAACTTCATCCACATCTTTATCGTAGATATTTTTCCCATCAATTACTGTTTGCCCATCTATTTTTACAATAGGAATTAAATCATTCATTCTATTTAAACATCTTAAAAATGTAGATTTACCACATCCAGATGGACCAATTAAAGCAGTGATTTGATTTTCATAAATATCCATACTTATATTATGTAAAGCATGATTGTCACCATACCAAAGGTTTAGTTCATCAACTTTGATTTTTGTTTTATTATCTTTTCCCATATCTCTTTCCTACCACTTTACTTCGAATTTTTTTCTTAAATAAATTGCTAAAGTATTTAATGAAACTAAAATACTTAACAACACAACAATACCAGCTGCTGTTTTTTCTATATACATTTTTTCTGGCATACCAGCCCATGTGAATAACTGTGCAGGCATAACAGTTGATGCTTGGGTTACCATTGTCGGTGCATCTGGAATAAAGGCAATCATACCAATAATAATCAATGGAGCAGTTTCACCCATAGCTTGTGCTAAACCAATAATAGAACCTGTTAAAATTCCAGGGAATGCTAAAGGTAATACATGATCTCTAGTAACTTGAATTTTATTTAATCCTAATCCATATCCTGCTTGTCTAATACTATCAGGTACCGCTCTTAAAGCTGCTCTTGAACTTACTATAATAATAGGTAAAGTCATAAGTGCTAATGTTAAACCACCAACAAGTGGTGAACTTCTTGGCATTCCAAAAAGATTAATGAATATTGCTAATCCTAATAATCCAAATAAAATAGAAGGAATAGCTGCAAGGTTATTAATATTTACTTCAATAAATCTTGTAAACTTATTATCAGTTGCAAACTCTTCTAAGTAAATAGCTGTCATAACTCCAATAGGAAAGGCTACTAACATAGTAATAATAAGAGTAAATACCGAACCAACAATTGCAGACCACAATCCTGCATATTCAGGTATTTTTGAATCACCCCTTGTAAAGAATATAGTATTAAATTTCTTTTCTATCATTCCTGCTTGTTTTAAACTCTCAACTTGAGCTATTTGTTTTGGTTTTAAAGTATGATGGTGACCTTTTAAATACTGATCAACTTGATCATCTGCTAAAACCCATAGTTTAGTTGTAGTATTCATTAGTTCAGGCTTTTGAGCAACTACATTTCTAATATCTCTTAACCAAGCCCTTGAAACTAATCTTCTTATTTTTCTATCAACAGATTTATGATAAGACTTTATTGTTTTGTCATTTATAGTTACATCTGTTTTGATATAAGTTATACTAAAAGCCGGAATAGATTTAGTAATAATATCAAATAAAAAGAATGCTAAAAATGCTATTGAAAAGATTAATGAAGTTAGAGTAAACTTTTTAAATCTCTTTGCTTTTTTGTGTCTTTTAGTTAATGTTGGATCATAAAACGGATTTTGTTTTAATTTCTTTTTATGTTTTTTGCTCATCATAATGTATTCACTTTATATTTTTCTTTGAATTTTCTAATTAGTTTTAATGAAATCATATTTAATATTAATGTAACTACAAATAATACTAAACCTAAGGCAAAGGCACTTAGTGTTTCAGGAGAATTAAACTCAAAATCCCCAACTAAAGAGTTTACAATTGTCACAGTTACTGTTGTCATATCTTCTAAAGGATTCCATGAAAGATTTGGTCTTAAACCAGCTGCCATAACAACAATCATAGTCTCACCTAAAGCTTTTGATAAACCTAAAAGTGATGCTGAAATTATTCCAGGTAAAGCAGAAGGAATAACAATATCTTTAATACATTCACCATGAGTTAAACCAAGACCAAAGGCAGCTTTTCTTTGTGAATCTGGTACTGATCTTATAACATCATCTGATAATGAAGATATAACAGGAATAATCATAATACCCATCACAACTCCAGATGCTAAAGCAGAGTTAAATGTAGCTTCTAATCCAACAAATGATGCAAGTTTTACAACAAGTGGAGCAACTGTAATAGCTGCAAAGAAACCATATACAACTGTTGGAATACCAGCTAACACTTCAAGTATTGGTTTTAAATAATCTCTTGTAGTATTTGAAGCATATTCACTCATATAAATAGCACTCCCAAGTCCAACAGGAATAGCAACTAAAAGTGCGACAATAGTAATTACAAATGTACCTGCAAAAATAGGTACAGCACCAAATTTACTACCTTCAACACCTGGAGACCATTCAGTTCCTGTGATGAAATACCAGAAGCTTCTTAGCTCAAAAAACGCGATAGCTTCAAAAAGTATTGAAAACAAAATACCAAAAGTAGTTAATATAGAAATTGTAGCTGCACTAATTAGTGCTAGTTTGATTAATTTCTCATTAAGTTCTCTTCGTTTTTTGCTTGAGTTTAAGTCCGTCAAGAATCAACCTTTGTTTAAATTTGTAGAATTGTATAAATATTTGATTACAGAAAAGTTACAAGGTGTTATATTTGGGATTATTTAGTTTTATCTTTTAGAATTTATTACAGAAATTTATCTCTTTGTTCGCGGTAAACAGATAAATTTCTTTAATAAACTCTACTTGTGTAGTTACAAAAAAGAGGAAGCTTTCCTCTTTTTTATTTAAAGCTTAGTGCTTTGATAAAGCGTCTAAAGTTAATTTTTGCTTACTTAAAACAGAAGTTCTCATAGCTTCTCTTTGTGCTTCAGGTAAAGCAATAAGACCGATTTCAGTTAAAATTCCATCAGGTCCAATCATATCATCAGACATAAATAAGTTTACGTAATCTATAATAGCAGGAACTTTTGATTCGTGTGAGTTTTTCACATAAAAGAATAAAGATCTAGCAACTGGATATTTTGAAGATGAAATAGTTTCAGGAGTTGGAGCAACACCATCAATTGTTGAACCAGCAACTTTGTCTTCGTTTTCAATTAAGAATGAGAAACCAAATACACCAAATGCAGCTCTGTTTTTATCCAATTTTTGAACGATTAGGTTATCATTTTCACCAGATTCAACGTATGCACCATCTGTTCTAACTACTGAGTATTTTTTATATTTTTTATTTGCTTTTTTATCTGATTTATATAAATCAGTATATACAGACATTTTTTTGAAAGTTGATTGCATTACTAATTCTTCAAATGCATCTCTTGTACCAGATGATTTTGGTGGTCCATAAACAATAATTTCTCTGTTTGGTAATGAAGCATCAATATCAGACCATTTTTTATATGGATTAGCTATTAAAGATTTACCATCTTTAGAAGGAACTTCTTTAGCTACTGCTAAAGCTAAGTGTTTTTTAGAAATATCAAATGAACCGTTTGATTTTGCTTGAGCAAAAGCAATTCCGTCGTATCCAATTACGGATTCTGTAATATCAGTTACACCGTTTTCTTGACACATTTTGAATTCTTTTGTTTTCATTCTTCTTGATGCATTTGTGATATCAGGAGTGTTTAATCCATTTCCAGCACAAAATAATTTCATACCACCACCTGAACCAGTTGATTCAACTACAGGAGTTGGGAAATTTGTAATAGCACCTAATTCTTCAGCTACTGCTGATGAAAATGGATATACAGTTGAAGAACCAACAATCTTAACTTGGTCTCTAGCTGATAAAGTTGTTGCTAAAATAGCACTTGCACCTAATGCAATTAATGATTTTGTAAACGTCATTTTTTTCTCCATAAATGTTTTTTATGGTGAAATTATAATCGTCCTTAGTTACAACTTGGTTACTTAAGAAGAGTAAATTTTTCTAGGAATTCTTTTTGTGTTCTTACGAATAGTTCTTCACATCCATCTGAATGTTCAAAAGGTCTGTAGATTATTGCATCAACCCAATTGTCATTTTCTTGGATTTTACAAAAGTTTATAGTTAAGTATTTGTTTTGATTTTTATAGTGAGTATATAGTTTGTTTAGTTGTAGCATTTTAAAAAATTAAAGTAATGAACTTTTAAAGTCCATTAGCTTCAATTAGTCTTGCTTGATGATCAGCAATAAGAGGATCAATCACTTCATCAAACAATCCATCATTCATAATTGCATCAAGCCTATATAGTGTTAGGTTGATTCTATGGTCAGTGATTCTACCTTGTGGATAATTATATGTTCTAATTCTTCCACTTCTATCACCACTACCAACTTGTTCTTTTCTAGATGCACCTTCTGATTCCATCTTTTCACTCATCTGGATATCAAAAAGTCTAGCTTT
>JBDNBT010000142.1:0-13356 GCA_039767755.1 Sulfurovum sp. | reverse complement strand
TAGCAATAAATTCATTACATCTTACGCTTAAACTTTTAGAAAAACAGTTAAAAAATATAGATAATAAAGACTTACAAGTATATATTTATCATCAAAAAATAAACTACTATGATCAAATATCTAAAGAACTTTCAAATATAGATATTCTAAATAAAAAAATAGAGTTTTTAAGTGATAATAATATGATAGAATACATAAAATAAACCAAAGGAATTACAATGACATTAATAGAAGCATTAGGATTAATTTTAGTTACATTCGTAGTACTTGCAGCCGTTGGTAAAATACAGTCAAAACATAATAAGGGATATCAAAAAAATATATGGCACTAATAGACTTACAAAACATATCTAAACAATACGATACAAAAGTTATTTTAAAAGATGCAAACTTTACCCTTTTGGAGGGACAAAAGATTGCTGTAATTGGCCAAAATGGTCAAGGTAAATCAACACTATTTAAAATCATAATGGGTTCAACAGAACCTGATAGTGGTGAAATATCAATAGACAAATCTGTAAAAATAGAGATGTTAGATCAACAACCAAGATTTAATGAAGATACTACAGTTAGACAAGCCATTGAAGATCAATTAGTTGAGATTAAAAAAGCTAAAAAAGAGTACGAAGAACTTACTTTAAAACTTGCAACTGAGTATGATAATAAAGAGTTATTAAATAGACAAAGTGAACTTGTGACATATATCGAATTTCATAATGCATGGGATATAGATAATATGATTGAAAGGGTTTTAAAAGAGTTTAAACTAAAAGAATATGAACACAAAGATGTAAACCTTTTAAGTGGTGGAGAGCAAAGAAGAGTTAGTTTAGCAGGACTAATTCTAAAAAAACCTGATGTGTTACTTTTAGATGAACCAACAAACCACCTTGATGTTTATATGGTTGAGTTTTTAGAACAACTTTTAAACAAAAATAACTTTACACTACTTTTCATTTCCCATGATAGATACTTTATTGATAATATTGCTACAAATGTTGTGGAAATTGATGGTGGTGTTTTAAGAAACTTCAACGGTGGATATTCAAAATACCTTGATCAAAAAGAACAGCTACTTCAAAATATGCAAAAAGAGCATGATAATTTAATCAGGTTAGTAAAAAGAGAAGCCCATTGGATGCAACGTGGTGTAACGGCAAGAAGAAAAAGAAATGAAAGAAGAAAATCAGAGTATTTTGATTTAAAGAAAAAAGCAAAAACAAACCCTGCTTTAATAAGAAAAATGAGCCTTGAACTTCAACGGGAACAAAAGTCATTTAACACAGAAGAAAAGCAACAAAACAAAAAGAAAATGCTTTATGAATTAGATGATATGTGTAAATCTTTAGGAAACAAAACACTTATTAAAGACTTCACAGCAAGAATTCTTCAAAAAGATACAATTGCAATAGTTGGGCCAAATGGTAGTGGTAAATCAACTATGCTAAAAATCTTTATGGAAAAAATGCTAATAGATAGTGGTAAATTTAAAAAAGGTGATTTTGATATAGGATACTTTGACCAACAAAGAGAAATGCTAGACAACAACAAAAGTTTAATAGAAACATTCTGTCCAAACGGTGGAGATAGAGTTATGTTAAATGACGGTAGAAACATGCATGTATACGGGTATCTTAAAAATTTCCTTTTCCCAAAAGAATACTTAGATAAGAAAATAGGTCTTTTAAGTGGTGGAGAAAAAAATAGAGTCGCTTTAGCTTTACTATTTACTAAAAAAGTGGATTGTTTAATCTTAGATGAGCCTACTAATGACTTAGATATTCCTACTATTAATATTCTTGAAGAATATTTACAAAACTTTCAAGGTGCGCTTATTTTTGTAAGTCATGATAGATATTTTGTGGATAAAATTGCAAAAAAACTATTTGTATTTAAAGGTGAAGGTTTAGTTGAAGAAAGCTTCCAACCATATACTGAATACCTTGAAATAGAAAAAGAGATTTTTGAACTTGAAGAGTTTGAAAAAGAAATGGCTAAAGATACAAGTAAGCTAAAAGAAGAAAAACAAACTTCAACTCAAACAAAAAAACAAACAAAACTATCATATAAAGATCAACGAGATTATGATATGTTACCTGAGCAAATAGAAAAATTAGAAGAGCAAATAGAAGAACTAAATGCCTGTTTAATGGATCCTGAATGTTATGGACAAAAAGGAATCATGGTAGTATCCCAAGAACTAGATGATATAAAAGTTACCTATGAAGAAAAAGTAGAAAGATTTTTAGAATTAGAAGAACTTGTAGAGAGTTTTAAAAGCTAAAAAGCTATAATTTAAATTATTAATTAAAAGGGATTTGATGACACTTAAAGAACAATTAAAAGAAGATGTAAAAGTTGCAATGAGAGAAAAAAACGTTGTAAAAAGAGACGCTGTAAGATCTATTAATACAATGATAAAACAAATCGAAGTTGATGAAAGAAGAGAATTAGGTGATGATGAAATTATCAAATTAATTCAAAAAGGTATTAAACAAAGAGAAGAATCAATCGTTCAGTACACAGAAGCTGGAAGAGAAGATTTAATTGAAAAAGAAAAAGCACAAGCTGATGTGTTTAGAGTTTATTTACCAAAACAACTTACAGATGAAGAATTAGAAGCTGAATTAAAAACTTTAATTGAAGAAGTTGGAGCTGCTAGCATGAAAGATATCGGTAAAGTTATGGGACAAGCTAGTAAGAAATTTGCTGGAATCGCTGATGGAAAAAGAATCAACGAAACTGCTAAAAAACTTTTATCTTAAAACTTAATAGATAAGTTGATTTGGTTAGAAAATAGAACTTTATAGTTCTATTTTTTCTTGCTTTATTATATATTGGGGAAGAAAGGCTCATGTTAGGGACTTAAGAAAAAGAATAATATTTAAATTATATTTTTAATTATGTAGCATATGATAAAGTTTCACCACCAAAAGAAAATTTGCTGGAATCATAATCTTCACAAATTTGTAAAGCTATTTCTAATAGTAGTTTTTGATTTTTAAAATTGTATTTTTGGCTCATAAAACTCTTAAATAGTCATACTCTTGCCAAAATCTTTCCTGTAGCCTTACACCTTTAATATCTGAAACTTTTTTCCAAATATTTTTTAAATCATTGTCTGATAAATGATTTTTATCTATAAAATATTGAATTGTACTAGCAGGCGTTTCATCAAAAATTCGTACATAATATGGTAATTTTGATGCATCAAATTTTTTATAATTGACTTGAGTTTTTTTGAAGTTAAATGATGTCTTTTCTCATAATTCTAGTTACAGAAAGTAAGAATAGGATTATTATCTGACTCTACATTAGACTGTAAACTACTTAATTTTGGTATAAGTTCAGATCTTCTTGTGTGTTGTAACATCATCTATTCATTTCTTAGTACTTTTAAATATTGTACAAAAATTAGATTTTAAATGCAATAACTAGATAAAATCTTAGAAAAATCCATCAAGTCTTTTTCTATCTCTTTTTAAATTTCTTTTTCATTTGAACATCCTATATCTTTGACAATAGTCTTTAAATATTTAGTTTTATGGTTTGATAATCTATTAATATTTAAAAGAAAGTACAGTATTTTATTTTTAAAGTAGTTGATATAAAGGCATATTTGGTAGAATAAACTTAATCATAAAATCAACTAAGCAACTCCACCTGATGATTAATATCATTTTTACAATCTTGCACTATACCTCTATCTAATCCAATATCTATAGCTTTTTGTTCAAAGCTCTTCACAGCTTCAATACAATTATCAATAATTTTTAAAGCTGCATTGAGCTTTATAGATTGAGATTTAGCAACATTAAGAATATCATCTCTCGTAATATTTAAATCTTTTCCAAGAACAGTCGTAGTGTGTGACTTCATTGCACCTTTTGAATAGGTAATATCGTAAGCTGGAGATAATTTCCATTTGCCATTTTTATCCATTAAGTAAGCAAAGTTTTTTGTATGATCATCAAAGTTAAAAATTAAGACATTTAAAACCATTCTTTTAAAGAGTTCTTCTATATCCTCTTGTGATTTACATATCATTCTAGTTAAAGCAAATAAATTCTCATAAGATGTTGATTTCAAAATTGATATATCTGTATGCATTAATCCTGATGCAGTACACATATGTATTTTTTCATCATTTTCACTTCTGTCAAATCTTTTTACCAATAAATGCTTTGACTCACCCTCTTTTACAAGCTGAAAATCTGCAACATTTATGCCTACATCTTTTGCTATACTCATAAAAATATACTCTAAGCTTGTTAATCCATCACTTCCCATTTCAGGATATATTTCATCAAATTTTATGATTGCTCTATTGAAGTTTTTATGTAGATCTTTTTTATTTAATCTTATTTCATTTGTGTCATAGTTGTATTGAACAAGCATTTTAGGTCTTCCACCACCTACAGGAGATACACTTTCACGGATATTCATTAAAACCTCTATTGAAGAGTCTTCTTTTAAACTTTTTTTCATATCCTCGTAAGCTTCTTTTGCATTAATAGCTGTATCTAAAAGAGTTGAATTATTTTTCTCTTTAGGCAAATACTCAATTGCTCCCATACCTCTATCACCAATGAAACTTAGTTTATGCAAAAGTGTAACTTCAAAAGGTTTTAAACCTTGCTTTTCAAAATATCTATCTATAAAAGGCATACCATGTTTATCTGGAAATGAATCAAAAAACACTCCAGCCATACCATGATATAAAGTTGCTTGGTCATTATTTGTATAAGCATCTCTTGTTTTTGATGTATGAAGCTTTAAAGGTGATATTTCTAACCCTTCTAATTTAAACTCTTTATCATATTCAAAATAAATTCTTCCGTCATGTTCTATCATAGCTCCTATTTTTTTACCATAGATATATGCATTGATCTCATTCATTTGAATTTACCTTTCTTACTCTTTTTCTTTCTTTATTGGCCTTTTCATTTCTAATTTCATCTAAAGAATTAAATCTATCTTGTTGCAATAAAACTTCAAGTTTTGAAGTCATATCAAGAGTAATCATAATATTAATAATATTATCAAACTTTGTAGTTTTTTTACTGATAAAATTCGCATAAGATTTTGATGACATTCCAGCAGCTTTATATAATTCTGCTTGTGTCATATTTTTTCTTACTCTTTCCTTTTCAATAACATCTACAAACTTCTCCATTATGTCATATGGTGTCATTAATTCAATCATATTTTACCTTTTTATTACAAATAAAGATAAATATAAGATTTAATTTATCTTTTTTTACTAATTATATCACAATATAATTATATTAAATTATATCTACTAGTAGTTTTGTAAAGTTAAAGTACCTTTTCTTGTCCTAATCTATACAAAGCAAAATCATATTTAACAGGATCATTTTCATCAAACTCTTTTAGTTTGTTTGTAACTTCAATTGCTGATTTTAAATCGTAAGTCTTTCTTTGTAATAATCCTAATTTTTTTGATACATTAAAAGTGTGAGTATCCAAAGGCATAATCAAGTCTTTTTTGTGAACATTATTCCACAGTCCCATATCAAGTTCATCTTGTCTTACCATCCATCTTAAGTACATAAACCAACGTTTATTAGTAGAGTTTCCAATGTGTTTTATATTTCCATCTTTATCTTTTTTTAGACCACTTCCCACTAAAAAATTATAGCCTTGTGAAGTATATGGATTTATCTTTCTTATTTCTGTCATTAGACTGTCTAATCCATCTAACAAAGAGTTTTCTTTTTTATATGAGTTATAGAAGATATCATTTAAACTATTGTGTTCTTTCAATCTTTTTAAAGCAATAAAAAAATTAATAACATCATCACTATTTTGAAATCTATAATAAAATCCTGCCAAATCTTTTTTTATTTTATTTTCATTTGCATTTAGTAAATCATAATCTAAACTATCAATAAACTTTATGATTAAAGAGGCTTTTCCATAACCAAATAAAGCACAACATAAGGATATATATTCATCTTTATGTTTTCTAGCTATAAAAAGTGGATCAGGTTTTTCAACGCTAAGTTCATCTATTTTATTTCTAGCATTGACTTCATTATCAAGTAATTCTTTTAATTTTAAATCTTTTTGTTTCATTTAATTCTTTTTTACTTATTTATTTGAATTGCTATGATAGCATTTCATAAAAAATAGCTAGGTTAATTTTATGAAAAATATTTTAATTACTGGATGTTCTACAGGTATTGGATTTGAAACGGCAATAACTCTTAAACAAAATGGTATAAAAGTCTATGCAACTGCAAGAAAAGATAAAGATGTTGATCTTTTAAAATCTTTTGGTTTAAATGCATATAAATTAGATGTAAGAAACAAATATGATATCTCAAAAGTTTTAAAACAAATCATTAGTGAAGATAAGAAACTAGATGCTGTATTTAATAACGCAGGCTATGGACAACCTGGTGCACTTGAAGATGTAAGTGTTGAAACACTAAAAAAACAATTTGAAACAAATGTATTTGGTTTGCATGAAGTAAATCTACAATGTATGAAGATATTTAGAAAGCAAGGATACGGAAAAATTATAAATCATAGTTCTGTATTAGGAATCATCTCTTTAAGGTTTAGAGGTGCTTACAATGCAAGTAAATATGCAATAGAAGGACTAAGTGATACCCTAAGATTAGAAACTCATAATGACAATATCTTTATAAGCTCAATAAATACAGGGCCAGTTACTTCCGACTTTAGAAAAAATGCCTTAAAAAAGTTTAACAAAAACATAGATATAAAAAATAGTTATTTTAAAACTACCTATGAAGAAGAATTGAAAATCAGATTAGAAATGCAAGAAGATAATACACCTTTTACACTTCCAGCCTTAAGTGTAGCTAATGTAATTTTAAAAATATTAAATACAAATAAACCAAAACCTAGATACTACGTAACAAAGGCTACTTATATTTTAGGATATTTAAAAAGAGTTTTAAGTACAAGTTTACTTGACAAAATACTTGCAAAGATCTAAAATTAGTTTTTTTTCATGTCTTGTATGACTTTAGAAATAACATTATCAAGTGAATAGTTTAAAGACTTTTCCAAAAGCTCTTCGCTTGATAGTATCTCATTTCTAAAGTATAGTTTTTCTTCTTCAAGTGAATTTGTAAAAAAAGTATTATCATAAACTATTTTATTTAGTTCATCTTTTATTACAACTTTTAACTCAAACTTCACTTGATATAAATCACTAAACAAACTAGAATTTAATCTATATGAAACTATGTCTATATTCATAGAATACTTACCACCAAATGTTACATAATAGTTTTTATAGTGTTCATCTTTTTTGAAGTTTCTATTAAAAGCTTTAAATACTAAACTTTCAAGATTTAAGTTGTATTTATTTATAGCTGCGTCTAAATCTATTCCATCATTATTTGTAATTTTTGGAATATACACTGTACCTATGTTTATACCAACATGCTTTAAATAAGTTCCTGTATTAAGTCCTATTTTGAAGTTTGAATCAACTTTTTGAGGAACCTTTGATACATATATATCTTTACTTAATGAAAAGCTATCAAGCTCTTCATTTAATGTTGTTTTTTTGGCTGTACAGCCAAAAAAAACTAAAGCTATCATTGGAATTAAAAAGTATTTCTTCATTGGTTTATTTCTTTTTGATTTGCTTTTGATTGTAAGTAATCAGATATTTGCATTAAACAAAAAGTTATAATAAATATCATAAGACCAGGAAAGAAAGCTACCCACCAAGCTATATCAATTACAGCCTTTCCATCACTAAGTAAACTTCCCCATGACATATCAGGTGGATTTATTCCTAAACCTAAAAAAGATAGTCCTGACTCAGCTAAAATAGATCCACCAACCCCAAATGTAAATGATATTAAAAATATTGGTGCTAAAAGTGGAGCAAAATATTTGAAGATTATCTTCATTTTTGAAACATTAGCAATATTAAGTATTTTTATATATGGCATCGTACTTATTGTGAAACTTTCACTTCTTATAAGTCTTGCCATTCCCATCCAACCTGTAATTGAAATTACTATTATTAAAATTACTGCTGAAGCTTGTATATATGATACAAGAGCTAAAAGTAAAAAGAATGTTGGAAAAGTTAAAAATAAATCAATAATAATAGTTATAGACTTATCAACCTTACCTTTAAAATATCCAGCATTTATTCCTATAAATAAACCTACAAAAGATGAGATTAAAGCAGCTAAAAACCCAATAATCAAAGAAGTTTGTCCACCTTCTAAAACCCTAGCTAAAACATCACGACCTAATCTATCAGTTCCAAATAAATGTTCAAGAGATGGACCTTTTAAGATTTTTTGAGGATTTAATTCATATGGAGATACTCCATATATAAATGGCAATATAAACACTAATACTAATACAGAAATTAGTGTATATACTGAAAACTTTAACATTTAGTTATTCCTAGAATCCGTATAGTAACTTAATGAAGTCTTACCAAACTGTTTTGTTTTATCTAATTTAAAAAATCCTAATGTTTCAGGCATTTCCAAAGTTGATACATGTTCAAAAGTTACCATGAAAATATTTTCATTTTCAATATTACTAACTAATTTAAAAGATTGTTCATAAATATCTTCCATACCTTCTCTAAAGTCAAATGGTGGATCAATATAAACAATTAATTCATCACTAGAGTTTTTTAAAGAGTTTAAAATAGCTGGAGTTTGCTCAAACGTATCCCCAAGCATAGTTTGACATTTATCCATGTCAATACTCTTACAGTTTTTAACTAAAGTATTATAAGAGTGTCTATCTTGTTCTACAAAATATGATCTTTTCACATCTCTACTAACTGCTTCTAAACCTATAGAACCAGAACCTGCAAAACACTCAATAAAGATTTTGTCAATTATGTCAAATTGAAGAACATTAAAAAACGATTCTTTTACCCTAGCTTTTGAACTTCTAGTTACATCTAAAGATGGTAACTCTACTTTTTTACCCTTGTATTTTCCAGCAATGATCTGTGTTGTTAGAACATTTTTTTTCATTTATTTAACCCTATTATTAATATTTATCTTGCGTAACTTTCAGCTCTTAATTCTCTTATTACATTCACTTTTATTTCACCTGGATATTGAACTTTTTCTTCAATTTCATTGGCAATTTCAGTTGCTAGCAATACAGCTTCATCATCGTTTACTAACTGTGCTTTTACTATAACTCTTACTTCTCTACCAGCATTAATTGCGTATGCATTTAAAACGCCAGGTTTGGCAGTAGAAATATTTTCAACCTCTTCTACTCTTTTTAAGAAGCTTTCTAATACTTCTCTTCTAGCACCAGGTCTAGCAGCACTTAAAGCATCAGCTGCACAAACAGCTGCACTTTCCACATTTATAGGTTCTTCATGTCCATGGTGAGCATAAATTCCATTTATTACTGTTTCAGGCTCATCATATCTTCTACAAATATCAGCACCTAAATCCACATGACTACCAGGCATTTCATGAGTTAAAGCTTTACCTATGTCATGAAGTAGTCCAGCACGTCTAGCTAAAATAGGATCACCACCCATTTGAGCCGCTAATAAACCAGCTAAGTGTGAAACTTCAAGTGTATGAGCTAAGGCATTTTGTCCATATGATGCTCTATATCTTAATCTACCGATTAATTTTGTAAGTTCAGGATGCATAGACTTAACACCTAAGTCAAGTACCACATCTTCACCTTCTTTTTGAATATTTCTATCAAACTCAGCTGTAACCTTTTGGAAGATTTCCTCAATTCTAGCAGGTTGAATTCTTCCATCTTCAATAAGTTCAGCAATTGTTTTAGTAGCAATTGCTCTTCTATATAAATTAAAAGAAGAAATAGTAATGGTATTTGGTGTATCATCAATAATAATATCAACCCCTAAAAGCATCTCTAGGGTTTTGATATTTCTACCTTCTTTACCAATAATTTTACCCTTTGTTTCTTCATCATTTAAAGGTAAGTTATTGATTAATCTTTCAGCTGCGAATTCCCCTGCGTATCTTGTAACAGCATGTGAAAGCATTTCATTGATTTCTTTTTTTGAATTATCTAATGCTAACTTATATTTTTTTCTAAACAGTGAAGCAATAGTAGCCCTTGAATCTTCTTCTACTTTTTTAAGCATTAATTCTTTTGCTTCATCATAAGTTAGACCAGATGCATTTTCAAGAACTTTTATAGCTTCAGTTGTTTTAGTTTCTAAAAGTTTCTTTTGCTTTTCTAAACCTGTTTTTAAAATAGTAACTTCGTGACTTTTAACTGTAACTTCTTGTTTTTCTTTTTTGATAAATTCAAGTTCAGATTCTAAATGCTCATTTAGTTCTCTTTCTTTTTTCTCTATTTTATCAAACATAGAGTCATACTCTTTTTTTGCACTTTTAAATTCTCTATCACAGTCAATTTTTGCTTTTAGTTGTGCGTCTTTTAAAGCTACTTCTGCTTCATGTTCAATTATTTTTGCTTTTGCTTTTGCTTGCTCTATGTGTACTTGAAATTTTGCTCTATCAAGTTTTTTCACAACAAATATACTTAGTATTGAACTGACAATAGCTGTTAAAACTATAATTAAAATATCTTCCATTATTAAACCCTAAATTTTTAACTAGTAATTAATAAATTGGCTTGAATATCGTATTGGTTGCTTAATATTTCATCTGATTTACAAAGTGACAATTGAGTAAAAACTATAGTAGGTGAATAGTTTAATCTATAAAAAAACCTATCATACATACCTTTACCAAAACCTATTCTTTTATACAAACCGTCCACCCCAACGATAGGTACAACAGCTAAATCTAACTTAGCAGGTCTTACAAAAGAGTTGTTTGGCTCGTATATTCCAAACTTCTTTTTTACAAGTGGTAATCTATATTTAATAGCTTTAAAACTATCACCTTCCATATAAGGAACATAAATATTTATATTCTTTTTTCTTAGTTTTTTTATTAATTGGCTTACATCTACTTCCAAATTTTTCATTGGAACATAAAGAAGCACTTCCTTTGCTTTTAACTCTTTAACAACTTTTTCAAGTTTTAATAAGATAATTTTATTTTTATAATACTTTGATAAATCATTTGAAAATTTTAATTTTTTTAAACACGATTTTCTAAAATCACTTTTGTGATTTAATGCCATTTTTAAGCCTCACTTAGGTAGAATTCTACCGATTTGAATATTTTACCCAAAGGACTTAAAATGCAGTTTAAAACCTTAGTGATTTCGTTTATTTTCTCTGTATTATTTTTTACAGGTTGTTCTGACAAACAAGATAACAAAGAAACTCCTGTGAAAAGTAATAATAATTTCACGCTAAAAACAATTGACAACAAAAACATAAATATTGTTTTAGAAGACGGTAAAATTCTTGTTCAAGAGTATGCTAATAAAATTGTTTTATTAAACTTTTTTGCCACATGGTGTCCACCTTGTAAGGCAGAAATTCCTGTATTAAACAAAATACAAGATAAATATAAAAATGATTTAGTAATTATTTCTGTGTTACTTGAAAATAACAAATCAAATGAACAATTAACTGCTTTTGCAAATGATTATTTAATAAATTACACTATTACAAATGGTGTTGAAAACTATAATTTACAAAATGCTTTAGGTGGAATAAAATCTATTCCAACTATGCTAATGATTGATAAGAATTCAAAACTATTTCAAAAATATGTTGGAATGGTTCCATCTGAAATGCTTGATATAGATATTAAAAAAGTACTAAAAAAATAAGGAATCAATAGTTAATGTTTAGTTTTTTTAAAAAGAAGAAAGATGAAAAAGAAGAGCTAGTTGAAGAACAACAAATTGAGCCAAATAAAAAATCTCAAGAAGAAGCTCAAGAAGAAGCTCAAAAAGAAATAAAAGAAGATTTAGTTGAAGAAACTAAAGTTGAAATTTCAAAAGAGCCCGAAGTAACTGAAAATATACAAGAAGTAGCAGAAGCACCTAAAGTAGTAGAACATCAAGAAAAGCCAGAAGAAAAAAAAGGTTTTTTCGCCAGAGCTTTAGAAAAAACATTTGGAAATATTAAAACTGTAATTCCAACAAAAAAAGAAAAAATATCTTTTGATGATATTGAAGAAATGCTAATTGAATCAGATATGGAATATGAAATCATTGAAAAAGCAATGGATGGATTACCTGAGATGATTACAAAAAAGCAATTAAGACATAGATTAGTTATGCTTTTTGAACATGCTCCTGATGTTGATTTATCAAATTTACCAAAACCATTTGTAAGACTTATTATTGGTGTTAATGGTGCTGGTAAAACAACTACTATTGCCAAACTTGCAAATAAGTCTAAAAAAGAAGGAAAAACAGTTATTTTAGGTGCTGGTGATACTTTTAGAGCAGCAGCTATAGAGCAGCTTTCAACTTGGGCAGATAAATTAGATGTTCCAATTATCAAAACAAAACAAGGACACGATCCTTCAGCTGTAGCTTATGATACTATTTCTTCAGCAATATCTAAAAATACAGATAATGTAATAATAGATACAGCAGGAAGATTACAAACTCAACAAAATTTAAATAATGAGTTAAAAAAGATTGTAAAAGTTTGTAATAAGGCATATGAAGGTTCGCCCCACCAAAAACTTTTAATTTTAGATGGTACACAAGGTAACTCAGCAATTGCACAAGCTAAAGCTTTTAATGAGATAGTTGGTGTTGATGGTATTATTGTAACTAAGTTAGATGGTACAGCAAAAGGTGGTGCTTTATTTTCAATATCAAATCAACTTGAACTTCCAATATTCTTTGTGGGTATTGGTGAAAAACAAGATGATCTTATGGAATTTAATCCAGATGAGTTTGTAGATACAATTTTAGATGAAATCTACACAGAAGAAACAAACTAGATTTATATCTAGTTTGCACTTTTTTATTCAAACTTTCAATTACCCTAAAAAACTTCCAATTTTTCTAAAGTAACTTTCAATATTTTCAAAAGAATGATTACCACCCTCTTCTATTACTAAATCACTGTTTGGTAGTTTTTCAACTGCATCATTGTAGTCTAAAACTTCATCATCTGTTTGTAATAAAACTAAAAAGTTTTCTTGATTTTTAATTTCATTTACTTCAAATGATTTTAAACTTTGCACATGCTCTTTAGTTACTTCAAAACTACTACCATCATAGTAATTCATAGCATTGCCTATTTTTTCTAAAGTTTTATATGGATAAATTGCAGGATTAAGTAATACAGCTTTTAAATTAAATTTATTAGCTAAATAAATTGCATAATATCCACCTAATGATGAACCCACAATTCCTACAGTTTCATCTTTTGAAAGAAGAAGTTCTATTATTTGCTCTATTGTATCAATTGCT
>JBDNBT010000141.1:0-7203 GCA_039767755.1 Sulfurovum sp. | reverse complement strand
TTGTTTAAAACAGCACAACCTGTAAACAACTTTACATCTGTATTAGCTAAAAAGTTTATTGATAATATTAAAGCAGATGGTGGAACACAAGCACTTGAACCAATTAAATATGCATTAGAAAGTTTAAATGAAGATTCAAATGAATACTTAAGACAAGTAATATTTATTACAGATGGTCAACTTGGAAATGAACAAACAATATTTAAAACAGTCAAATCTAATTTAAAATCTTCAAAGATGTTTACAATAGCAATAGGGTCTGCCCCAAATAGTTTTTTTATGAAGAAGCTTGCAAAGTTTGGTAGGGGAACATTTGCTCATATTGGTAATCAAAAAGAAGTTACAAAACAAATGAAAGTATTTTTTAGAAAAATAGAGAACCCATCAATTACAGATATTAATATAGATGGTATAGGTTTAGAGGTCAGTGATTTATATTACGGTGAAAGTGTATATTATAGCTTTGAAGCAAAAGAGATTCCTAACAAACTAATTTTAAAAGGTAGAAATTTTACAGGTGTATTTGAAAAGGAATTAACATTATCAAATGCTGGTCTTGCAAGTGGTATTGATAAGCTATGGGCTAAAGAATCAATAGATAAACTTATGAATGCTTACTATATAGAATATGATAGCGGTAAAAAAGATATTATAAAATCATATGTAACTTCAATAGGATTAAGTCACGGCTTAGTAACAAACTTTACATCTTTAATTGCAGTTGATAAAACACCAAGTAACATCCAAAAGCAAATAAATAAAACAAAACAGGTACAAACAAAAATCCCAAAAGGTTGGAAGCTATATGATGCAAATATTCCTCAAACAGCAACAAACTCAGAACTACTTTTACTTATTGGTGGGTTGTTAGTTTTACTTGGAGTAATGTTTTATAAACTTGAAGAGTCTACAAATGAAGAAGTTTAAAAAACTAATAATATTCTCTTTAGTACTTACAGGCTTAGGCTTTTTATTTAAAAGTTTTTATATGGATGGGAAAGCAATAGCAGCTCAATATCTAATTAAAAATGCTTGGGAGAAAAGTATTGAGACTAAGCTTTTATATAAGCCTTGGCCTTGGGCTGACACAAAAACAGCTTTGAAAATGTATGTACCAAAGTTTCAAAAGAGTATCTATGTATTAGAAAATGATAGTGGGGAAAGTTTAGCCTTCGGACCAGGTCACGCTTCAAATAGTTTTATGCCAGGACAACAAGGAACTATATTACTAAGTGCCCACAGAGATACCCATTTCAACTTTTTAAAGGATATGAAAACTAATGATGAGATTATCTTGTATAACATTACAAATGAACAGTTTAATTATAAGATTAGAAATACAAAAGTAATAGATACTAAAACTGATAAAGTAGGAATATATATAGGTACTGAAGAACTTGTTCTTGTTACTTGTTGGCCATTTGATAGTTTGGATGCTGGTGGTAGTAAAAGGTATGTGGTGTATGCTGAGAAAATATAATAAAGCATTTTTCATAAAAACTCTAATATTAGTGTTTATAATTATGTTGACATTACCTCAAGTTAGAGTAATAATAGAATCCTATTATATAAAATATTTTACTATTGTAAAAATTGAAGATACGATACCTTCACCTTTGTCATTAAAAATTTCTTATTTTGCAAAAGAACAAATAGGTATTACAACTTCATATGATGGAAGTTATAAAACTATATCTTATCCAAATGGTGATATTGATATAAGCACAGGGGTTTGTACCGATGTAATTATTAGGGCTTTAAGAAAAGTTAATATAGATTTACAACAGTTAATTCATGAAGATATGATATTAGATTTTAAAAGCTATCCTAATTATGGTTTATTGAAACCTGACTATAATATAGATCATAGAAGAGTTCTCAATATCAAAACATATTTTAAGAAGCAGGGTTATTCATTGACTATAACAAAAAATGAGTCTAATTATAAGCCTGGAGATATAGTTACTTGGAAATCACTTGGCAGAGATCATATTGGAATAGTTTCAAATATAAAAGTAAAGTGGAGTAATAGATATCATATAGTTCATAATGCCTACAAAGGAACGGAATTATCTGATTGGCTTAATATGGGTAAAGTAACTGGACATTACAGAGTCTATAATTAATTAATGACAATGAATTTAATTCATGTTACTTTGGAGAAATAGCTAAGTCTTTTAAATTTGGCAAGAGTTCTTCTTCAACACTCAACCCACATAAAAGTTTCTCTTCTTCATTTATTGGTATATCTGTATCACTAAAAATAGACTTTTCAAATTCTTTATAAGCTTTTATATCTTCACAGAATTCTTTGATCTCATAAGCTGTAAATCCTACAGCTGTAAAAGTACCTACAATAGGGACTATTGTATTTGGAATTTTAATTATCTTTCTTTTAGCTCTATTTAACTTTTGAGAGATAAGAACTCTTCTTCTTTCAACAAGTTTTTTCTTGATGTTTTGTTCTTTTTTAACTAGTTGTTTATTAGTACTTCTTAGATCAAGTATTTCTTTTTTTAAAGATGTAATTGTGTCATAAATAATTTTTGTTGCAGTACCAATAATAGATATAAAAATTAAACTTAAAAGTAGTGATTTTTTCATATTAATATTCTATTATCAGTGCTGTAAATATATTGAGAACTTATCACATTCTCCTATCAGTACTTAGTCCATAAATATTCTTTATTTCTTCAAAGCTTTCTTTTGTTTCTTTAGTTTTAAATACATATTTTGTACCTTTTAAATCTATAAAATCAATTATTGTGTACTTATCTTTTGATTCATCAATTAGTTTTACAAAGTGTTTAAAATCAATAACTTTAGTACCATTTACTGAATGAATCAAGTAATTGTATGGTTTGTATCCTTCATTGATATTATGATCAAATTTTTCACCTTGTACTATCACTGCTTCTTTTGCATGCTTAGCTTTATCATTAAATTCGTAATAAACTTCAAACAAAGACTTAGAATGCTTTTTCTTATTTAGATAGTTTTGTGTCAATGGAGAAAATACAAGCCCACCAAAAATAATATATCTTGGTTCTTGTTCTCTTTCAAACTTTATTACTTCTTTCTTTCTTTTTAAAGTATATACAATGTCTTTGATCTTTCCATCACGTTTCACTTTGATATTAATAGTTTGTCCTACAGGTTTTAGGTATTCTAAATAGTTTACATTCTGAAGTCCATATTTTGTATTGATTTTTCCATCATTAAATACCTTTACTCCTTCTACTTCTAAAACGATATCTCCAACTTTAAAAGCATCTTCGCCTTTTTGTATTGAATTGATTAATATCCCATATTTATCAGAAATGTCATAATATTCTTTTAGTACTGGATTAGAGATTTCACTAATTCGTGTATTACTATTTTCATAGCCATCTACTATTCCATCTTTTATATCTTCTAAAAATGTTTTTACAATAACTGAAGGAATAATATATCCTATGTTATCCGCAGATCTTTTCGAATAACTTTGCATAACAATCCCAATAATATTGTCATTATTATCAATTGCAGCTCCACCACTATTTCCACTGTTTATTGCTGCATCAATTTGAATACAAGGTAAATACTCAGCACTCCAAACATACCTACATGACTCAATTCTAGAAATTACGCCTTTTGTTGTAGATAAATTACTACCACCTAAAGGAAAACCAAGAACAGTTACATTATCACCTGTACTAATATCTTCAGTAAAAACTAATGGAGTAGTGTCATTGTAAAAGTTTTTATTCTTAACTTTTAATAACGCTAAGTCTGCTTGATGAGATATATATTCAACTGAAGCAGTGTATCTTTTAGAACTGTTTTCTTTACTAACTTGTGTAAATTTAGAGCCTGAAACTACATGAGCATTTGTAATGATATATTCATCTTTTATAATTATTCCACTACCACTAAATTGTGATCTAGTTGGAGTTTGCCAGGGTTGAGTATAATCAGAAATAGCAATAGATGTATATACTTTCACAGTAGACTTTTCAACTAAAGTTGATGCAGTTAGCGATATACCTAAAATTAATGTTAGTAATAATGTTTTCAAATCTTTTTCCTTTTAACAATAAATATTATCTTAGCTGATAGATAGTTAATTGTATTTTAAATTTTAAGTTAAAATAAATAATTATATAAATCCAAATTTTCATCCAAAACTATGTATAATAAATTAAAAGAAACAATATGTCCAAGAGAAATTCAAAAGCAAAAAGTAAAACTAATTTAGACTCAAAAATATGTCCCACTTGTCAAAAACCATTCACATGGCGTAAAAAGTGGGAACGTGATTGGGAAAATGTAACTTACTGTTCAAAACTTTGTCAAAAAAACAAAAATAAATAGGAAAAACATGAACACTACACATTTAATGGATATTGCTTTAAAGTTAGCAAAACTAGATACTAAACCACATGATACAGATGTTATAGTAGAAGGTAAGGATATAAAAAAAGTTTTAATTGGTATTGATATGGAAACACCTGAATTACTTTTAGCAAAAGAATTAGGATACGACTGTGTAGTATCACATCATCCAAAAGCTGATTCTTGTGTGGTAGATTTTGCTAAAGTAATGGATGTGCAAATAGACAGAATGGTAAAGTCAGGTGTACCAATAAATAAAGCTCAAAAAGCACTAAGAAATATGCAAAACTCCATAGATCTTGGAAGACACGCTTCAAACTATGACAGAGTAAGTTCAGCAGCAAGACTTATGAATATGCCATATATGAATATACATATTCCAGCTGATTTTATTACTGAAGAAATAGTGCAAAACAGATTAGATAATGCATTTTTAAATAAGCCTAAAACAAAACTAATTGACATAATTGATGAACTAAATTCATGGGAATATTACATAGGTAAAGTTGCAAAACCTATTATAAGAGTTGGTTCAAACCAAGACTATGCAGGTAAAATTGAAGTTCTAATGTCAGGGGGAACTAATGGTGGAGTTGATGTTTACAAATCATATTTTGAAGCAGGTGTTGGAACAATAATTGCTATGCACGTACCTGAAAATGTAAAAAATGCAGTACAAGAACAAAATATAGGAAATATTATCATTGCTCCTCATATGCCAAGCGATAGCATAGGTTTATTAGAAATCGTAAAAGCATGGAGAAAAGAGGGCGTTGAGGTTACTTGTATGAGTGGAATTGTAGAATAGGGAAATGAAAGTTTAAAATTCATTCCCCTCAATAGGATAGATTGTAAAGTTTGTAATTTCATAATCTTCTACTCTATATACAATATTCATAGGTCTACAACATACTTCACAATCATCAATAAGATCAACACTACCTTCAACTCCAGTATCAAGTAAAGATGATACATATTGCATACAGTATGGACAAGTATAAAATTTTTCTTCCATTATTGTGACCTTTCAAATATTTAATTAATTGATACTATAGAAATTAGACTTAATTGTGTATAGATTTAAAGTGAAATGTTGATTATTTTACTTGTATTTTATCTGTCTCAAAAGGGAACAAACAAAGTTTTACTTATGATTAGACCATAAGATTTGGAAATTGCTTAGATTATAAGCTTTCCAGTCTCATATAAAATATTCGTATATTGAAAGAAAGGTATTAAATAATATTCCTTTAAGTATTTGTGGCTATACTTCCATACTTTCAATCATACAAAGACCGCGGAATAGAGCAGCCAGGTAGCTCGTCGGGCTCATAACCCGAAGGTCACAAGTTCAAATCTTGTTTCCGCAACCAAATACTATTATATAAATTTATATCTCTCACAATTTAAATTACTATCCTAGTCAAAATTTAAAAGGATAAAAATGTCAATAACAAACATGAAACTACGTGAAAAAGTAGATGTATTCATTAGATTGATGAAAAACAATGAAAATTTAAAAGATGCTTGTAGTAAAGCAGGAATTAAAATCTCAACAAAATCTTTTGATAAATCTAGCAAATAATAATTGGAATTTTAATCCAGTTATTTAAGCAAATAAAGTTATACTAAATTTAAAAAATGAAAATACCAACCCAAATGATATACAAAATTTTAGGATATTCTTTAAGTGTCCCACTCTTTATACTATGGCTATTCTTTTGCTTTTTTTTAAGCATTATTGGTTTTTTTACCACTAGAAAAAAAATCACGATAAATTTAGACAATGTTAAAAAAAGAGAAACAATCTGTAGTGTATTAAATAATAAAAACCTAATTTCAGATCAAGAATATAGATTTGAAACAGAAGATGTAGCCACTTTATATGATGAACTTACATTTAAAGGTTACTTATTTGTATTAAAACCTGTTATATTTTTACTCAAACACACTGCTTTTAGTGATACATTTATATTATTTCTAGTAAAAAAGTGGATGTATGTACATCATTTTCAAAGAAGGTATAAAAAAAATCCTAATACTCCTTTTTATTTTTTAATAAAGACATGTGTACTGTTAGCCAAATATTTGGGGCATTTTTTATATATTTTTAAAAGATAAATTAAAGGCAGATTATTTATGAATGAAGACTATGAAAAAAAAGCTTTTATTAATACAAACTCAATAGACTGGAGTGATACTAAAAACTCTGGCATATTTAAAAAACTTTTATCTAAGAAAAATGCTGAAGAAACATATATCTTAAAACTTGAAGAAAATACAAAATATATAAGTGATAATAAAATCAATAGTGTAGAAATATTCGTATTAAATGGTACATATATAAATGAATATGGTGAATTTAGAAAAGGTACATATTTAAACTTTGAAAAAGAAGATCAATCGAGTGTTAGTTCAAAAGAGGGCTGCGTAGTCTTTAAAAAAGTAAATTATAATTGTGAAAAAGAACAAATTATAATTGATACAAAAAAAAGTACATGGTCTATGGGGCATGGTAATTTAGAAGTATTACCCCTTCAAAATCAAACAGCTTTAGTAAAATGGCCAAAAAATGAAAAGTTTATTCCCCACAAACATTGGGGCGGTGAGGAAATATTTGTTTTAAGTGGAACTTTCATAGATGAACATGGAATATATCCAAAACATTCATGGATAAGAAGTCCCCATTTAAGTCATCATCATCCTTATGTGGAAGATGAAACCATAATTTATGTTAAAACAGGTCATTTATAGAGGTATTTTTAAAATATCTCCATATAGTTTAAACTCATTCTTTTCACAATAATATAATGTGTATGCACAAACTAT
>JBDNBT010000140.1:0-6776 GCA_039767755.1 Sulfurovum sp. | reverse complement strand
TTTTAAAGTACCAATACCTGTAGTCATACAAGAGTAAATATCAGATAAAGTTGAAGCTGTAATTCTATTTGCAAAAGTTGATGCGTTGAATTCGTGCTCTGCGTATAATGTAAGCATTGCATTCATAGCTTTTACTTCTACTGGTAATGGAGTTTTCTCTTTTAATCTTTCTACAATGTATCCAGCAATTGTTTGCTCTTCTGAAGCTAAATCAATTTCTTTACCGTTTACATGCCAGTGATGCCAGTAAACTAGGAATGATGGGAACGCACCTAATAATCTAGTGATTTTATCCATTTGATCTGAAAAATCTTCTGCTTCTGGTTCTATACAACCTAAAGCTGAAGTTGCAGTCTTCATAACATCCATAGGGTGAGATGAAGCTGGAATTGCTTTTAATACTTCTTTAACTGAAGCTGGTAATTGTCTACCTGCAATGATTTTTCTTTGGAACATTTTTAGTTCATGTTTGTTAGGTAATTCACCATTTAATAATAAAAATGCTACTTCTTCGAAATCTGCTTTTAAAGCTAAATCTGCAATATCGTAACCTCTATAATTAAGTCCATTTCCTAAACCACACGTACAAATAGCTGAAGAACCAGCTGTAACACCTGCTAAACCGCTCATATAATCTCCTTAAATTTTGTTCAATTGTATATTTTCTTTGGATTAAAGAAAAGCTAATTACTTAGCTTTACCTTTTGCAAATAATGCATCCATTTTTTGCTCATAGTCATGGTAATTTAACATATCGTATAATTCCATTCTTGTTTGCATAGTATCTAAAGCACCTTCTTGAGTACCTTTGTCTTTTAATTCTTGGTATACGTTTAATGCAGCTTTGTTCATTGCTCTAAATGCTGATAATGGGTATAAAACCATATCAATTCCAACAGAAGCTAATTCTTCAGTTGTGAACATTGGAGTTGCACCGAATTCAGTAATATTAGCTAAAACTGGAACAGTCATTTGCTCTGTGAATTCTTTGTATTCTTTTAAAGTGTGAACAGCTTCAGCGAAAATTGCGTCTGCTCCAGCTTCAACGTAAGCTTTTGCTCTAGCAACAGCTGCTGCTTGACCTTCAGATGCATGTGCATCAGTTCTAGCAATAATGTAGAAATCTGGGTCTAATTCTTGTTTTGCATCAACTGCAGCTCTAATTCTGTCACACATTTCTTCAGTAGAAACTAACTCTTTGTTAGGTCTGTGTCCACATCTTTTAGCAGCAACTTGATCTTCAATATGTAATCCAGCAGCACCAGATCTAATGAATTCTTTTACTGTTCTAGCAACGTTAAATGCGTGTCCCCAACCTGTATCAGCATCTACGATTAATGGTGTATCACAAATAGAAGTAATTCTTCTAACGTCAATACATACATCTTCAATCATAGTCATACCTAAGTCTGGTAAACCATATGATGCATTTGCAATTCCTCCACCTGAAAGGTAAATTGCTTTATGACCTACTCTTGTAGCTTGTAATGCTTGGTATGCATTAATTGTTCCTACAATTTGTAGTGGAGATTCTTGTTCTAAAGCTTCTCTAAATTTTTTTCCTGCGCTCATACACATCCTTTAATTTAATATGACGTATATTATACATAATTCATACATAACAATGATGTATTTTTATTGTGCTATGACTTGCAACTTTTTTATACAAATGTACAGTTTTGTACAAAAGTTGTCTTTATGAATCAAAATGGTACAATGAAATCATAATATTAATTTAAGAATTGGAATTGAAATGAACTTTAAAACATCATTGCAGAAATTTATTGAAATATTTAATAGATCAAATCTAAGTATTTCTAAGTTTGCAAGTTTAATTAGTAAAGATAGAAGAACAGTAACTTCATGGATTGATAACTTAACTGATGTTGAACCAAACGATGAAGTAAAAAACAAAATATGTGAAGTTTTTAGGTATCCAGATTTTATTTGGGATGAGGATTGTGCTGGTGATGATTTTGTAAAATCAATTACACAAATACCTCAAAAAGAAGTAAGAATAATTGATGAAGATTATATTGGTAGATTAAAATATATAATGGAACTTGAAAAAAACAGAAGATTTGTAATACAAGCTCAGTTTCCAGGACCCATGTATAGAGATACAGCTGTACAAAAGATATATAGAACTAAAACAAGTAAAGAAATAGAAGATTTAAAGCAAGATAGAATTGATCAAATGCTCAAATATGATTATGATACTACTGAGTGGTATTCTATTAAATCTGTTTTATCTTTTTGTTTTGCAAGTATTGGGAACTTTTATTCTAAAGAAGAAAAAATCAGAATTTTAGAACTTATGTATGAACTATTTAATAATAACTACAACAAAAAGCTTTTTTTGTTTGATAGTTTCTCTAGAAAAATTTATGGAATGGAAACTACATATATATCTATTAATGTTAAGCAAAAGATACTTTTCTTTAAATCTCCCATAGAATCTGTTTTTATTGAAATTAGAAATAAAAACTTAGTGGAAAGAATGCATAAGTATTATAGTTCACCAATTGAAGCACCATCTCATGTGAATTTTTTAGAGTCTGTTAAGATTATTAAGATTTTACAAGAGGCACTTAAATATAATAATGACATTAAACAAACCTATGAAATAATAAATAGAACTACAGATTATGGAGAACTTTTCTATCATAACTTGAGTATTGATTTACAAAAAGAAGTGTCATCACCAAAATCTGGTCAAAGAAGAAATTAATTTGGAAGAAAAATACAGAATATTAAAAGAAACATTCGGTCACGAAAAGTTTAGAAGTTTTCAAGAAGAAGTAGTTGATAATATTATCAATAAAAAAGATGTACTTACTATTTTACCAACAGGTGGTGGAAAGTCTTTGTGTTACCAATTACCTGCTATGTTAATGAATGGAATAACTATTGTAATTTCTCCATTAATTGCTTTGATGCAAGATCAAGTAAAAGCTTTAAATGATTTGAATTTAAAATCAGCAATGATAAATTCATCTAATGATGAATCAACAAATAATCAAATTATGCAAGATATGCTTAATGGTGAGTATAAATTTATTTATGTGGCACCTGAAAGATTTACTTCAAATGATTTTGTAAGTGTATTACAAAGGGTAGATATAAATTACTTTGTAATAGATGAAGCCCATTGTGTTAGTGCATGGGGTCATGAGTTTAGGGCTGAATATAGAAACCTTGATAGGTTAAAACGATTTTTCCCAAATACACCAATAGCTGCTTTTACAGCAACTGCTACAAAAAAAGTACAAGCTGATATAAGTGAGTCTTTAAATTTAGAAAATCCAATTCATTTTAGAGCTAAAACTGTTAGGGATAATCTAGATATAAAGTGTGAACCAAGGGTATCAAACGGAAAAAATCAAATACTTAGTTTCTTAAAATCTCACAAGGGATTATGTGGAATAATTTATACTTTTACAAGAAAAGAAACAGAAAGTATTGCAGAGTTTTTAAGGACACAAGGCTTTAAAGCAAAAGCTTATCATGCGGGACTTAATCCTGATATTAAAAATGAAGTATTTGATGATTTTGTATATGAAAAAATAGATATAGTTGTGGCTACTATTGCTTTTGGAATGGGAATAGATAAGTCAAATATTAGATTTGTAATTCATACAAGCCTACCAAAGACACTAGAAAACTATTATCAAGAAATAGGTCGTGCTGGTCGTGATGGTGAAATGTCATATGTATATATGCTTTATTCTAAAGGGGATGAAGTAAAAAGAAAAATGCAGATAGAAGATGCCATAAATGATGAGTACAAACAAGCAGGACTTGATAAACTTGAATCTATGTATAGATATTGTGTTAGTAATAATTGTAGACATAAGATAATTGCATCATATTTTGAAGATGAAATACCTGCATGTGAAACTTTATGTGATAGTTGTACAAAGGGAGAAATACAATTAGTTGATGTTAGTGTAGATGCCCAAAAGTTTTTAAGTGCTGTATATAGAAGTGAGCAAAGGTTTGGACAAAATCATGTTATTGATATTTTAAGGGGATCTAAAAACCAAAAGTTATTAGAGTTTGGCCATGATAAATTAAGTGTATATGATATAGGTCGTGATAAAAGCAAGAATGAATGGATAGCCATAGTTGATAAGCTTATTGATATGCAAGCATTAAGTTTAGGTGAGTTTAGAGCTTTAAAACTTACAAACTTAGGAATGGATGTACTAAAAGGTAATGAAAAAGTTCTAATTGATAATGATAAGTTAGGGGTAGTCACAAAGTATCAAGAAGAGATGACTACTGCTGAAGAAAGCTTTGATGAAACACTATATACTAAGTTTAAAAAACTTAGACAAGATATAGCTATTGAGCATGAGGTACCTGCTTATGTGATTTTTGGTGATAAAACACTAAAAGAGTTTTCTTTAAAATTACCAATTAGTAAAGAAGAAATATTAGATATAAATGGTGTAGGTTTAGTAAAATATGAAAAATATGGGGAAGCTTTTTTAAATCTTTGTAAAGAAATAAAAGATGAATATAAAGATGAAATAATTGAAGAAAAAAAGCCACCAAAAAAACTTACAAAGACTTATTTAGAAACTTTTGAATTAATACAACAAGATAAAGATCTTGAAGAAATTGCTCAAATTAGAGATTTGGGCTTAACAACTATTTTAGGTCATATTACAGTTTTAGCTGAAAATGGTAAAATATCAAAAGAAAAAAAACAAGAACTATTAAGTCCCTTAGAATTACCATCACAAATTACAGAGTGGATAAAGCAAGGTGAGAAATTAGATAGTTTAAAGCAATTAAAACAGTATATGTATTTATATGAATATTTAAATAAGGAAAATAGTTGAAACAGTATTTAGATTTATTACAACACATTCTTGATAATGGAACAGTTAAAGAAGATAGAACAGGTACGGGGACTACATCTGTTTTTGGTTATCAAATGAGATTTAACTTAAGTGATGGCTTTCCACTTGTAACTACTAAAAAGACTTTTTTAAAGGGAATTATTAGTGAACTTTTATGGTTTATTGAAGGTAGTACAGATGAGAGAAGATTAGCAGAAATACATTTTGGTGATGAAGCTAAAAACTTAGTTGATAAAAAAACTGTATGGACTGCAAATGCAGATGCTCAAGGAAAAGCCTTAGGATATATAAACACAGATACTGTTAAAGAATTAGGTCCTGTTTATGGTGCCCAATGGAGATCATGGATTGGAGCTGATAATAAAGCCTATGATCAATTAGCAGAAGTTATAAATCAAATAAAAACTAATCCTGATAGTAGAAGAATTATTTTAAATGCATGGAATGTTGCTGAAATAGACAATATGGCATTACCACCATGTCATACTTTCTTTCAGTTTTATGTGGCTAATGGGAAATTATCGTGTCAATTATACCAAAGAAGTGCAGATGTATTTTTAGGTGTACCATTTAATATTGCTTCATATGCCTTACTAACTATGATGATTGCTCAAGTTTGTGATTTAGAAGTGGGAGATTTTGTACATACTTTTGGTGATGCACACATATACTCAAATCACATGGAGCAAGTAAACTTACAACTTACTAGAACACCACATAAATTACCAAAGATGAAAATTAATCCTAAAGTTAAAGATATAAATCATTTCAAAATGAGTGATTTTGAACTTGTTGATTATACTTGTGATGAACCTATAAAAGCAGTAATGGCTGTATAAAAGCCTTATAAAAAAGGAAAAATATAATATGAAAATTTCAATGATAGTAGCATATGGTAAAAACTGGGAAATTGGACTTAATAATGAAATGCTATGGCATATAAGTGAAGATTTTAAAAACTTTAAAGCAATTACTTCAGGTCATCATATACTAATGGGTAGAAAAACTTTTGAAAGTATTGGTAAACCACTTCCAAATAGAACTTCACTTGTTTTATCAAACAGTGGCTTTGAACATGAAGGTGTACATACTTTTAATAATATTCAAGAAGCTTTTGATATGGCTAGAAAAAATGCAGAAGAAGAGTTATTTATTATTGGTGGCGCAAATATATATGAAACTTTATTTCCTTATGTTGATAAAATGTATTTAAGTGAAGTTGATTTTGAAGGTGAAGCTGATGCTTTTTTAAAGCCAATTGATTTTTCAACTTGGGATTTACAAGAAGAAAGAAGTTATGAGGCTATAAAAAATGAAGAAGGAGATATTAAATCTCCTTCTTGGAGATTTAAAGTTTGGGTTAAAAAAGATTGATCTTTTTTAACCCTTTACATTATATTTAATTGGTGAGCTAAATCGTTCGCTATTCTTTCATAATTTCTAATATCTAATAATCTTTTTTGACCATCAATCCCAACATTTGCCACTTCATCTTTTTGTAGTCCTATGATTTCATTTAGTTTTGATTTAATTGAATTTTTATCAAAATCACATAACCAAGCAGATTTATTATCTTCAAAAATAGATTGATTGTTTTCATTTTTTGACATTATACATGGAACTGCACTTGAGTAGTAATCCATTATTTTAACAGGCGTTGAGGTATTAAATAATGGAATATCAGGTAATAAAGATAATCCCACATCAGCTTTAGCAATAAGCCCTAAAAGTTCAACTTTACTTTTTGCATCATAAACTTCAATATTATCTTTTAAGTTTGGATATTTTTCAAGCATTTCTTTTGTATAAATTGGATCTTTTGTTGAAATCATTATTTTAAAGTTGTCATTATTAACTTCATTGAAGGCATCTAATACAGTTTCAAAACTTCTTAATTTATCTAAA
>JBDNBT010000139.1:0-2947 GCA_039767755.1 Sulfurovum sp. | reverse complement strand
GGATTAACTTTCAATGTGCACAATGGAAGAAATTTCGTACCAGTTAATGTTACTGAGAACCACGTTGGATATAAATTAGGTGAGTTTGCACCAACTAGAACGTTTAAGGGCCATAAAGGTTCTGTTCAAAGAAAGGCATAAGAATGGCTAAAGCAATATTAAAATTTATTAGACTTTCTCCTACAAAAGCAAGATTAATTGCTAGAGAAGTTCAAGGAATGAATGCAGAGTATGCAATTGCATCTTTACAATTTACTCCAAATAAAGCTGCAGGAATTATTTCTAAAGTTATAGCTTCTGCTGTAGCAAATGCAGGTTTAGATCCTGTTGATGCAGTTGTTGTATCAGCAAGAGTTGACAAAGGTCCAGTTCTTAAGAGATTTACTCCAAGAGCTAGAGGTTCTGCTTCTCCAAAGCACAAACCAACTGCACATATTATGATTGAAGTAGCTGCTGCAACTAAAGGAGACAAGTAATGGGTCAAAAAGTTAATCCAATAGGTTTAAGATTAGGTATTAATAGAAATTGGGAATCAAGATGGTTTCCTAAATTTGAAACAATGCCAGCTAACATTGCAGAAGATGACAAAATTAGAAAGTATGTTAAAAAAGAACTATACTATGCTGGAATTGCTCAAACTATCGTTGAGAGAACTGCAAAAAAAGTAAGAGTTACAGTTGTTGCTGCTAGACCTGGTATTATTATTGGGAAAAAAGGTGCTGATGTTGAAAAACTAAAAAATGCACTTACTAAATTAGTTGGTAAAGAAATTGCTGTAAATATCAAAGAAGAGAGAAAACCTCAAACTTCTGCTCAGTTATCTGCTGAAAATGTTGCTCAACAATTAGAAAGAAGAGTTGCATTCAGAAGAGCTATGAAAAGAGTTATGCAAAACGCTTTAAAAGGTGGAGCAAAAGGTATTAAAGTATCTGTTTCTGGAAGACTTGGTGGAGCTGAAATGGCTAGAACTGAGTGGTATTTAGAGGGTAGAGTTCCTTTACATACTTTAAGAGCAAGAATTGATTATGGTTTTGCTGAAGCTCATACAACTTATGGTTGTGTAGGTATCAAAGTTTGGATTTTCAAAGGTGAAGTATTAGCTAAAGGTATCCCAACTGAAAAAGCTGAAGACACTTCTTCTAAACCTAAAAGAAGACCAACTAAGAAAAGAGGTAAATAATTATGTTAATGCCTAAAAGAACGAAGTTCAGAAAAATGATGAAAGGCCGAAATAGAGGTATGGCTCATAGAGGAAACTCTTTAGCATACGGAGATATCGGTATCAAAGCTGTTGAACACGGAAGAATTGATTCAAGACAAATTGAAGCGTCAAGAATTGCAATGACAAGAAAAGTAAAAAGACAAGCGAAAGTTTGGATTATGGTATTCCCTGATAAACCACTTACTGCTAAACCATTAGAAACAAGAATGGGAAAAGGTAAAGGTTCTGTTGATAAATGGGTTATGAACATTAAGCCAGGAAGAATTTGTTTTGAGATGGCTGGAGTATCTGACGAATTAGCTAGAGAAGCTTTAACGTTAGCAATGCACAAGCTACCATTTAAAACTAAAATTGTAACAAGAGATAGCGAAAATGAACTATACTGATTTAAAAGACAAAAACTTGAATGAACTTCAAGCATTATTAAAAGAGAAAAAGGTGCTTCTTTTTGAATTAAAAGCTAAGCTAAAAACTATGCAGTTGACAAACACATCTGAATTAAGAGTTGCTAAAAAAGACATCGCTAAAATTCAAACAGCTATGACTGCTGCAAAAGCTAACTAAGGATCTAAGTATGACACATAAAAGAGAGATTCAAGGTGTAGTGGTAAAAAGATCAGGTGAAAAAACTGCTTCTGTATTAGTTACAAGATCAGTTATGCATCCTAAATATCACAAAACTGTGAAGAGATTTAAGAAATATTTAGTTCATGATGAAAAAAATGAGTTAAATGTTGGTGATAGTGTTATCGCTGTTGAGTGTAGACCATTGTCAAAAACTAAATCTTTTAGATTAAAGACAATTGTAGCTACAGGAGTTAAATAATGATTCAAAGTTTTACAAGATTAAATGTAGCTGACAACACAGGTGCAAAAGAGATTATGTGTATCAAAGTTTTAGGTGGTTCTAAAAGAAGATACGCAACTGTTGGTGATGTTATTGTTGCTTCAGTTAAAAAAGCTCTTCCAACTGGTAAGATCAAAAAAGGTCAAGTTGTTAAAGCTGTTGTTGTTAGAACTCATAAAGAAGTTCAAAGAGAAAATGGTTCATTAATTAGATTTGATGATAATGCAGCGGTTATTCTTGATGCAAAAAGAGAACCAGTTGGAACAAGAATCTTTGGACCAGTAGCTAGAGAAGTTAGATATTCAGGTTTCATGAAAATCGTTTCACTTGCACCGGAGGTACTATAATATGGCAATTAAATTAAAAATCAAAAAAGGTGATACTGTAAAAATTATCGCTGGAGATGACAAAGGTAAAACTGGAGAAGTTTTAAGAGTATTACCTTCAAAAAATAAAGTAATCGTAAAAGATTGTAAAGTTGCTAAAAAAACTGTTAAACCTGATCAGGAAAAAAATCCTGAAGGTGGATTCGTTAACAAAGAAATGCCAATTGACATTTCAAATGTAGCAAAAGTAGAGGGTAACTAGTATGGCATCAAGATTATTTGAAAAATATAAATCAGAAATCAAACCAGTATTAGAAACTGAGTTTCCAAAAAATAAAACTTTAACTGCTAAAGTAGAAAAAGTTGTTATTTCTGTTGGTGCTGGTGAAGCGATGAAAGACTCTAAATTAATTCAAAATATTGAAGATACAATCTCTTTAATTGCTGGTCAAAGAGCTGTTAAAGTTATTGCAAAAAAATCAGTAGCTGGATTTAAAGTTAGAGAAGGTATGCCTGTTGGTGTAAAAGTTACTTTAAGAGGTGAGCAAATGT
>JBDNBT010000138.1:0-3003 GCA_039767755.1 Sulfurovum sp. | reverse complement strand
GTTGATTGCTCTTCAAAAGAAGGAGCAGATCTATGAATAGACCATCTTTCAGTATCTGCAGGAATAGCTTCACCTTCATCAACTGGTTCACCAATTACATTGAAGATTCTTCCAAGAACAGCATCACCAACTGGAACCGTAATAGGTCCACCTGTAGCAATACACTCTTGACCTCTAGTTAAACCTTCTGTCATATCCATAGCAATAGTTCTAACTCTACTATCACCAATATGCGCAGCAACTTCTAATACTAATCTATCAGCATTAGCATCAGCTAATACTACATTAATAGCTTCGTTAATTTCTGGTAAGTATCCGTCGAACTCTACGTCAACAACCGGACCCATTACCTGAAGAATTTTACCTTTCATGCGGGCAGCTCCTTTAAATTATTTTAATGCTTCAACACCACTGATAATTTCTATCAGCTCTGTTGTAATTGCAGCTTGTCTAGCTTTGTTATATTCTACTGTTAAACTATTAACTTTCTCTTTTGCATTTTTAGTTGCAGCTTCCATTGCTTGCATTCTTGCAGAATGCTCAGCAGCTAAAGAGTCAATTAAAGCATAATACATATTGAAATCAATATATTTTTCTGTTAATTCATTTAACACTTCGTCTTCATCATCTTCAGGTTCAATATTTAGCATAGAAGCAGTATCACTAATTTCAACTTTTTCTAAACTGATTGGTAATAATTCTCTAACTCTAATTTCTTGAGCTAGCATATTTAAGAATCCATTATAAACTAAAACTACCTTATCAGTAACTTCGTTTTTAAAGTCTTCTACAACATCATTAATAAAATCAGCTGCTCTATCATAATCAGGAGCAGAAGATAAATCAGAAACTTTTTGTTCTAAAGTCATACCTTGGAAAGAGAAGAAATCAACTCCCTTTCTTCCAGCGGCTCTTAATCTAACTTTTGTACCTTTAGCTTCATATTGTGCAATTAATTTACTAACTGCTTTAATAGTTGCCATATTAAAACCACCGCAAAGTCCTTTATCAGCAGTTACAAAAACAATATCAACTGTTTTTGGAGTGTCATTTTGTACAAATGCTCTACTAATATTTCCTTCGTCTTGAACTTTGCTAACTCTAGCAGCAATATCAGAAAGAACATCATTTATTTTTCTTGCATAACTTCTAGCTTGCTCTGACAATTGTCTTGTTCGAGTAAGTTTAGCAGAAGAAACAAGCTTCATAGCTTTTGTTGTTTTCTGAGTATTTTTAACACTACCTATTTTTATTTTTATTTCTTTTAAGTTAGCCATTGACTAATCCTTAGTTTGCACTAAATACAGTTTTGAACTCTTCTAATGCCGCTTTTAATTGCGCTTCTGTATCATCATCAATTTTTTGTTTAGATTTAATCGCTTCTAAAATGTTTGAATACTTTTGTTCAAAGAATACATGTAATTCAGCTTCAAATCTTACAACATCACTAACAGCAATATCATTTAAGTACCCTTTAGTACCTGCATAAATAATAACAACTTGTTTTTCAATAACAAGTGGCTTATTAACACCTTGTTTTAAAACTTCAACCATTCTTTGACCAAGCTCTAATTCTCTTCTAGTAGCTTCATCTAAGTCAGATGCGAATTGTGCAAATGCTTCAAGTTCTCTATATTGTGCAAGTGATAATTTTAAAGTACCAGCAACTTGTTTAGTAGCTTTAATTTGTGCAGCTCCACCAACTCTTGAAACTGATAAACCAACATTAATTGCAGGTCTAATACCTGAGTTAAATAAGTTAGTTTCTAAGAAAATTTGACCATCAGTAATAGAAATAACGTTTGTTGGAATATACGCAGCAACGTCACCAGCTTGAGTTTCGATGATTGGTAATGCAGTCATTGAACCAGCACCTCTTTCATCACTCATTTTAGCAGCTCTTTCTAATAATCTTGAGTGTAGATAGAAAACATCCCCTGGGTATGCTTCTCGACCTGGAGGTCTTCTTAAAATTAATGACATTTCTCTATATGCAACAGCATGTTTAGATAAATCATCATAAATAATAAGTGCATGTTTACCATTATCTCTAAAGAATTCACCAATAGTAACACCTGTATATGGTGCTAAAAATTGTAATGCAGCAGAATCAGCAGCTGAAGCGTTAACAACAATTGTATATTCCATTGCACCTGATTCTTCTAATGTTCTAACAACAGAAGCAACAGAAGATGATTTTTGACCAATAGCTACATAAATACAAATTACATTCTCACCTTTTTGGTTAAGAATTGTATCGATTGCAACTGTAGTTTTACCAGTTTGTCTATCACCAATAATAAGCTCTCTTTGTCCTCTTCCGATTGGAACAAGTGCATCAATTGCTTTAATACCAGTTTGTAAAGGTTCATGAACTGATTTTCTAGCCATAATCCCAGGAGCTTTTTCTTCAACTAATCTTGACTCAGTTGAAGCAATTTCACCTTTACCATCAATTGGTTCACCAAGAGCATTTACTACTCTTCCAACCATTCCATCACCAACAGGAGTAGATAAAAGTTCTCCAAGTCTTCTACAAGAAGTACCTTCTCTAAGACCTGTACCTTTTCCAAGTATAACAACACCAACTGAAGATTCTTCTAAGTTAGAAGCAAGACCTCTCTCACCATTTTCAAACTCAACAATTTCCCCAGCCATAACATTTTTTAGACCGTAAACTTGAGCAATACCATCTGCATAAGAGATAATTTTACCTGTTTCATTTACATCTACATTTAATTCAAAGTTATCAATTCTTTCTTTTATAATAGAACTGATTTCATCAGCTTGAATTTTTGCACCCATTCAATTTCTCCTTTGTAAGTTCTAAACTGCTTTTAAAATATGATCTATTAACTGTGATTTTAATCTCTCTTTTGAGAATGAAATCTCAACTCCAAGAGAATCAATATCAACTTTGATACCATCATAATCACAAACGTTTTGTGATAGTGATAAATTAACGTTGAATTTTTTACTAAATTGTTCTTCAATTGAAGACAT
>JBDNBT010000137.1:0-3669 GCA_039767755.1 Sulfurovum sp. | reverse complement strand
TGTTAAAATCATTTTTACCTGTTTGATGAATAATTCTAATACCCTTGTCATTTAAATATCTAGCTACACCAATAGCATAGTCATTTATAGCACTAGCACCTTGAGAACCACCAAAAAAACCTATAGTTTTAATTTTTGTTCTAAGCCTAGAGTTTTGAAAAAAGATTTCATTTACAGGGTAGTCTTTTACCTTTGAAGAATTTAAATATGATGAGAACATCTCTTTTGCATATTTTTTAGTAAGTAAATTTAATTTTCCTAAAACAGAGTTTTGTTCATGTATATATAAATTACACTTAGATTTAAATACAGCTGCAAATGTTGCAGGTGCTGCACTATAACCACCTACACTAATAACTTTTTGTACATTATATTTATTAAATACGCCAATACATATAAAAGCTTTTAAAACCATGTTTAATAGAGATAAAAATTTTCCAATTTTTCCTTTATTAACAACACCTCTTGTATCTAGAAATATTGTTTCTTTAAACCTAGAATCATTTTCAAACCAAGCTTTATCTTGACCATTCCTAGACCCTATAAAAATAACATCAATGTTTTGTTTAATTAGTTCATCTACAAAGGTATCAGCTATTTTCAAATGGCCACCTGTACCACCACCTGTTATGACTACTGTTTTAGTAAACTTGTGTTCCATATTATTTAATTCTTTTCTTTTTTTTAGGTTTAACTTCTTTACTTATAGATAATACTAATCCAATGGCTATACAAGCAGCAAGCATGGATGAACCACCATAAGATAAAAACGGTACAGCAATACCTTTGATTGGTATCATTCCAGATATTCCATAAGAGTTGATTAAAAATGCAACAATAATCATTAAAGCTATTCCTAAACAAAATAGATGAAATACATTATTCTCTACCCTTAAACTAATACTTAAAATTCTCCATATCATTAAAAATAAAACCATAACAATAAAAGAAATACCAACTAAACCAATTTCTTCTGTTATTCCAGCAAGTACAAAATCCGTATGAACTTCAGATAAAAAACCTAACTTTAAATCTCCTAAGGCCATACCTTGTCCAAAAAATCCACCATTGTGAATTGCATTTAATGAATGTCCAACTTGATAAGGCTCAGGCAGATCTTCAACCCTTAAATACTTATCAGCCCATGAAGGAAGTACACTTAATATTCCATCTTGAACCATAGACCACCAAGAAAATATTCTTTGTAATCTATGTGGTGCAGCAACAATTAATCCTACTAATCCAATAAGTGCTACAGAACCTAAAGCTAAAAATAATTTAAATGACCTATTTGCAAATATCATTAAAGTTACTAATATAGCTCCAAGTAATACAACTTGACCTAAATCTTTTTGCATAACAGCTACGAAAAACACTACAAAACTAAAAGTAAGAAAGTAAGGTAATAAAAGCACAAATTCATCTTTTAATTTTCCTTTGTCCTCACCAACAACTTTTCTATTAAAAGACCAAGCTAAGAAAAATATAAATCCTATTTTAAAAAACTCTATTGGAGAAAGTGAAAAACCAGGTAATCTTATCCATCTATTAGCTCCACCTGCTTCTGTAACAAGTGATGAAGGTAGAAAAGGCATAACTACTATTAAAAATAAAAAAAGTATAAAAAAAGTAAATCCAAAAAATTTCAAAATTTTTGTTGCATCAAATAGAGCTATTCCCCACATAAGAAAAATTCCTAATATTCCTACAAATGATTGTCTAATAAAAAAATGAAACTGGTTATAACCATAATACTCTATTGTATAAATAGTTAGTGAGTATGAAAATACAATACTTATCACTACTAAAATTGAGGCTAAGAAAAATAATACGTAATCAATTTTACTGTTATTATAATTTATCTTAATCTCATTACGAATAGATACAATTGGTTTTAGAAACTTTTGGATAAAATGCATAAAAATATTATATAATAATATGGATAAATATGTCTTCAATACAACCCGAATTTATAAATAAAACAAAAAAAGTAATCATAATATTTTTCTTTATATTAATTTTTTTAGTTATATTAATTGCTTCACTATTTAAAACTGTCTCAGATAATAGAAACCTTCCTTCATTGGAAACAAAAAAGAAGGAGCTAGCTGTTAGGGGTGATATAATAAGTAAAGATAATTTTAAAATAGCTTCAACAAAAAAACTCTACAAAGTGTCTGTAGATACAAGGTTTTTAGATGAAAGTAAAAAAGAGCTATTTTTAAATCTTCTTTCTATTTATAGTAATGTTGATTATAATTACTTAAAAGAAAAAATATCTTCTAGAAAACCTGGATATTTAGTTTTATCTTACAATATTGACTCAAGAACTGCAAAAAACTTAAAAGAATTAGCATTTAAATTAAGAAAATTAGATGTGTTTAAATCAAAAAAAATAAATGGTAGAACTATTCTTAGGGGATTAAATATATCTGAAAGTGGAGAAAAAAGAGTATTTTCATATGAAAAAACTTTAACTCCTGCTGTTGGATATATTACTAAATTTGAATCAAAAGATACAAATACAACAAAAGTAAAAGGTATAAAAGGTTTAGAAAAATATTACAACGATCTTTTATCTCAAACAAAAGATGGTCTATTACAAGGAAACAGAGATGTACTGTCATATATTTCATTTGATAAGAACTCTGTAATTGAAAAAAGAGTAGATGGTGCAAACTTAAAATTAAATATTCCGTTAAAACTTCAAAAAAACATAGAAATTACCCTCGATAAGTACAAAGAAAAACTAGGAGCAAAAGAAATTATTGCTTCAGTAATGGATAGTAAAACAGGTAAAATATTGGCCTTAGCATCTTCAAATAGATTTAATCCAGAAAAAATAAGACAAGAAGATATACCCTCTTTAAACGTTAGTGCCGTTGAAAGTCCATTTGAACCTGGATCTGTTATAAAGCCAATATCAATTGCACTTGTAATGGACAAGGGTCTAATAAATAAAAATGAACTTTTATTTGCACATAATAAAGGTAAGAAAAATAAAGATGGCGAATATCCAAAAGGTAGATATAAATTAGATAGATACTATATAAAAGATGATCATCAATTTGAAAAAAACTATCTAACACTAGATGATGTTGTAATTTTTTCTTCAAATATTGGTACATTACAATATGCTCAAAGATTAAGTGGTGGTGAATTTTATGAGGGTATGAAAAGATTTGGTTTTACAAAAAAAACAGGTATTGATTTACCATATGAAAATAAGGGTGTTATGCCAAAACTTTATCAATTTTCAGCAAATGATGCAAAGGGTGAAGATAATGTTTTTAAAGCTACTGTTTCATATGGTCAAGGTATGACTTCAACTTTTATGCAAGTTATGAAATCATATACAGTATTTAATAATGATGGATATATAACTGTTCCAAAAATTGTTGATTATGTATTACACAACAATAAAAAATACAACATTAAAGATGATGAAATAAAAGATCAAATAATCTCCAAATCTACAGCTGATGAAATAAAAAGATTACTAGTTAAAACAGTTAATGAAGGAACAGGAACAGCTGCTAAGATAAATGGTCTTGAAGTTGGTGGTAAAACAGGAACGGCCCAAATAGCTAGAGGTGGTAAGTATTTAAGAAGATATATTTCATCATTTTTTGGATTTGTTAATGATGAAGAAAATTCATATACAATAGG
>JBDNBT010000136.1:0-21921 GCA_039767755.1 Sulfurovum sp. | reverse complement strand
CTATTCCGCGGTTTGAAAAATGGAGCGGGAGACGAGACTCGAACTCGCGACAATCTGCTTGGAAGGCAGAAGCTCTAGCCAACTGAGCTACTCCCGCATTAAAACAAACATTGTTCGTTTTAAAGGAGTGAAATTATATACAAGTATATATTAAAATCACCTTAATATTTTAGGTTTTTTAATATATTTTTGTATGAAATATATTCACTTATTAGTTATTTAATTTCGTCTACTATTTTGATTAAATAATTAGCTGATTCAACTGCACTTGATTTTAAAAATTCATCAAAATCAAAACCTGCATCCATATCGGCTGTATCAGATATTGCTCTTAAAATAAAACATGGTACATCTAAAGCCTTACAAACAACAGCTACACTTGCACCTTCCATTTCTAAAGCATCAGCTTGGAATGTACTTTCTATAAACTCTTTCTTTTCAGTAGAGTGTACAAACTGATCTCCAGTTGCGATAGTACCTTCTAATACTTTTAAACCATTATTTGAAGCAACTTTAATAGCAGCTTCTCTTAACTCTTTTGAAGTCTCTACAAACACATCACCACCAGGAACAAAACCATGAGGATGACCAAATGCAGTTATATCTAAATCATGTTGGCATAATTTATCAGCAATAATTAAATCACCTATTTTAAGTGAAGGATTAATACCACCTGCAACACCTGAAAAAAGTAAAGTATCACAAGCAAATTTTTCTATCATAGTAGCAGCTGTCAATGAAGCAAAAACTTTACCTATTTTAGAATAAGCAATAACTATTTCTAAACCGTTATAGTTAACTTCATAATATTTATTGTCTGCAAATTCTACTACATTTACATCTTTAAAATGTGCTAAAAGAGGTTCAATTTCCTCTTCCATAGCACCCATAATTGCTAATTTAGTCATTTAATTCACCTAATACTTTCTCTAAACTCTTAACATCAGAAACGTTAACTGTTGGTTTTTTAGTGATCTTTCTATTTAATCCCTTTAAAACAATTCCATTTCCAAACTCAATAAACATATCAACTTCATCTTCAATAGCTTTAATAGACTGTTTATATTTAACTGGACTAACTAATTGAGATGATAAAAGCTCAATAGCCTCATCTTTAGTTGTATATTTCTCTGTAGATACATTTGATACTACAGGTAAAAATTCTTCTTTTAAATACTCTTCTAAATATGGTCTTAAGTTTTCAACAGCACTTGTAAGTAGTTCACAGTGACTAGCTACACTCATATCTAAAACAATAGCTCTTTTTGCTCCAGCTTCTGTAAATACATCAACTAGACTTTCTAAATCAGCTTTTATACCAGCTAATACAAGTTGTCCATCCATATTATAGTTTGCAGGCCATACTTGTTTTTCATTTTCTCTTTGTTCTTCACAAATATTTTCAACAATCTTATCATCTAAACCTACTAAAGCCATCATACCAGCACCACCACCAGCACAAGATTCATTCATAAATAAACCTCTTTTATGTACTAATTCAATAGCGTCTAAATAATCTAAAGCCCCTGCACTAACTAATGCAGAAAACTCACCTAAAGAGTGTCCTAAAACAAATTCAGGTTTAATCTCACATTGATTTTTAAATATCTCATTTGCAATTGCACTTACTAATAAAATAGCAGGTTGAGTAAACTCTGTTTTTCCTAAGTTGTCATTTTCTTCAAATAATAACTGTTCAAAATTAATTCCAAGTCTTTTTGATGCACTTGCAATCATCTCTTTAGCAATGTCACTATTTTCAAAAAAATCTTTTCCCATTCCAATCTTTTGACTTCCTTGTCCTGGAAAAATAAAAGCAACTTTTTTCATGTAATTTACCTTTGTAATAATATTAGATAGTTAAAATATTAAACTATTTTAAAAACACTTTAGAAATGTTCTTAAAATAATTTTGCCCAAAATATACTAAGATATTTTGGGCAAATAAGTATTTAAATTGAGAATTTAAATTAGTGACAACCACAACCACCAGCAGATTGTGCAGGCTCAGTTGAACATGATCCAGCTGATTGAGCAGGAGCTTGGTCTTCAGTTCCACAAGAACCTCCACCACAACATCCGCCACCACCCATAGCAGCCATTCCACCAACAACACCAGTTTGTGCTTCTTCTTCAGTAGCAGCTCTAGTTGCAAGTACAGATACAGAGAACATTAATGTTTTACCAGCCATTGGGTGGTTATAATCAATAGTTACTTCTTTATCATCAAAAGTTTTAACTGCAACTTGTACAGTCTCACCTTGCTCACCAGTACCATATAAAGACATACCCTCTTTTAACTCAATTCCAGCAAATTGCTCAACTGGTAAAGTTTGGATAGCTTCTTCATTATACTCACCATAACCATCTTTTGGGTAAACCATTACGTCAGCTTTGTCAGCTTCGTTCATTTGAACTAATTTGTTTTCTAAACCAGGAATGATTTGACCTTTTCCAGATACAAATTCTAAAGGCGCTTGACCAGCGTTAGAATCTAATTGCTCACCAGTTTGAGCATCTGTTAGTGTATATTCAATACCAATTACTTTATTTTCCATAATTATCCTTTTTTATTATTTTATAATTTATTTAATTTTTGTTTTGCTTCACTAGCTTCTTTTGAACTAGGATAAAGATCGATTAGAGTACTATAAAAACTCTTAGCATTGTCTTTATCATTTGTTTTTTCAAATGAAATTGCGCTATGTAGTAACAGTGTAGGCATCCAAGTGGCTTTGTCGTACAACATCGCTGATTTTTTGAAATAGCTTATAGCTCTATCATATTTCTTTCTAACAAACCACATCTCTCCTAAATGAAAAGAACTCTCAGCAGGCTTGTAATTTATTTCTAACAATTTTTCATAAATAGGAATCGCATACTTAAAATACATCTTATCAAATTGTTTTTTTGCTTCTGTTATTAAATACTTTTTTTCATCACTTGTTAAAGTAGCTTTAGCAAGTAATTTGTCTGTTTTTGTTTGAGCAGAACTTGAATTATTTGAAGAAGCAGCTGAAGATGATGAACTTTTATTTGTCACACCCATAACTTTCTTTAAAGCTTCAAACTCAGCTCTAGTAACAAACTGGTCCATATTTTTTTTAAATTGAGTTTCTGAAACATATTGAGAATTAATTTTGTTTACCACAACAGTTAATTCAGATAATGCTTTTTTCAAAGCTTCAATATTAGTATTAAACTGTTTATCACTTTCTTCTTTTAGTGTTAAAAGTTGAGTTGATACAGATCTTAGTTCTTCAATATCACTTGAAGTTTTAGTAGACTTGTCAGAAATATCATTTATTTTCATAACAGTAGAATTAAGTTTTTCAGAATCACCCTGAAAAATAGATTCTAAACCTTCTAATCTACTATTCATAGAGTCAAGTTTAGATTTCACATCATTTACATCTGTAGAAACTGTCTTAATTTTGTTTTGATTCTTTAAAATATATTTTTCAGTAGTATTTAAACCATAAGGTTCTTTTGAGTCAAGATTACCAGCTCCAAATACAGATACTTCTTGAGAAAGAAGTATCGATGTACTAAGAGTTATTGACAATAGAAATTTATTCATTATTTAGCTAGAGTGTGTTCAACTCTTCTGTTTTTTTGGAAACAATCTTTAGTTTTTTCAGAACAAGTAGGATTACTTTCTCCTAATGAAACTAAAGAAATATTTGCAGAAACACCATTGTTTACCAATGCGTCTTTAACTGTTTTAGCTCTTTTTAAACCTAAAGCATAGTTATACTCATCAGTTCCCCACTCATCTGTATTACCAGAAACTTTTATAGTAGTCTCAGAAGTTAATGCAGATAATTTAGTAGCATTATTTGATACTACTTCTTTCATATCAGCTGATAAATCATATTTATCAAATGCAAAATATACATTTTGAACTAATACTCTCTCTCCACCAATTACATAGTAAGAACCGTTATCTACTTTTTCAGCAAAGTCAAAATCACCTTCTTGCATAGTGTTTACTTGAGTTTCAGGTAAGCTGTTTAATGCATTTTCAGAATTTTTATCCATACCATTGTTAACATCCATACCTACGTTTTTCTCACTACACCCTGTAGTAAGTAAAGCTGCTGCAACTAAGAATGAGAATATGCTAATCTTGTTCATCATAAATTGTCCTTGAAATTGAAATCATTTAGATTTTACTAAATTCTAACTTAATCAAAGTTTATCAGTGTAATTTTAATTGTCACCAATCAATTGATTGAATCTTGTTTCCTTTTAATGGGAATAAATAAGTTGAATTAAAATTCAATCTAAGAATACCAACAGATGATACATCATTTTGTGTTTTTATAAAAATCAATGACTCTCCATCAGCTGAAAAATTAGGAAATTGATTTACCCCACTTACAGTTAATCTTGTCAAAGAGTCTGATTTTGTAGACATAAGGTATAAGTTAAAGTTTTTACCGCCAAAAGCATTTGCACTATCTCTACTTGCATAAACAATATTATTGCCTTTAGTAGTAACAGAGGAATTATTAGAACTATGATAAACAAGTTTCTCTACAGCTCTAGAGTTAATCTTTTTAGCAAAAATGTTTGGACTACCTAATCTATTTGAAACAAATATTACTCTTTGTTCATCATCAATAAATTTACCACTTACATCAATACCTGAATAAGTAGTAACTCTTTGCTTTTGTTTAGTTCTTTTATCGTATACATAAATATCAGGTTGTGAATTAGGTGCTGCTGTTATTAATAACTTCGAACCATCACTACTCACATCAGAACAAGTAATCATTCCATCACTACTCATAACAGTCTCTTTTTTAGATGTATAAATATTTAACTTAACTAATGTTGGATTTGCATAATTGTAAGATGTATAATATATCTCTTTTTGCTCATCACTTGCCCACTTAGGGAATATGTTTAATCCACCAGTTACAAGAGTTTTTCTAAATGTTAAAGAGTAATCAGCTATCACAATATCAGCTTCTTTACTATCTTTATAAATAGACATAATTACAAATTTATCCATCCAGTCAATGCTTGGAGCTTTAAAATAGTCATTTACAGTAATCGCAATTCTATGGGCTAAAAAAGGAAATCTATCAATCTTAGATGTTGTAAATGTCTTTTGTAAAATATTCAATTGTCCATTTACATCATAAAGTTTCATATTAACTGCATATGTTCCATTTTGATTTTTAGTTGCACTTAAATTAATATATAAATCCGCTTTATTATTTGATAGAATTGCAAAATTTGGATACGCATCAAAAGAAGTTAAATATGTATCTTTAATTACATCAAAATGTCCACTTATTTTCAAGTCTTGTTCCAATAGAAACTTTAGTTTACTTAATGTCTGAATTTCTTTAGAATCATTTGCAATTGAAACCACAACATTAGGAATAGTGTTTGCTTTTTTAACTATCTCTAAATTTGCATCAATTTTAGCTGCATTTAATGTACTAAAAACTAAAAAAAACAATATATAAAAATACTTCATAAATCTACCTTTCTGATTTAAAGTCTACACTAATACTTACACTTGAACCATTTTTAGGTATTGGGTAAGTCATAGTTTTTTGTTCATTTAAAAAACTTTCTAAAGATGAATTAAATGTATCATCAGAAGAATATTTTACAAATCTATAATTAAAACTACCTTTAGAATCAATAGTTACTATTATATTTGCAACAAGATCACCAACATTGACATTTGGCACCCATTCAGACAATAACTGATTGATTTTTGAGTAGTATTCATCTGTTTGCTCTTCACTAGTAGAACTTGTACTAATCTTCTTGATTGTAGTAGTTGTTTTTACGTCCGTTAATAATTTGTCTATATTAACATTTGAAGTCTTTTTTTCTTTTTCAAATTTTGATTTAAATCTTTTTGGATCAATAGATTTTCTTACATTATTAACTTCTTTTTTTGGAGTTCGTATTGCTTTTGTTTTAACTTTTCCAAACAAAGATTTTAAATCAGGGGCTTTTTCATTACTTCTTGAAGTTTCTTTTAGAGGTTGTTTTTTTTCTATTGGTTTCTTTACTGTAGTTTTCTTTTGCACTTGTGTTTTTGTATCAAGTTGTTCAATTACTTCTAAATCTATAACAGTAGTTTTTGTTTTAAACTTATAAGTCTCAACATTTGAAGAAGATATATAGAAAAGTGATGTAACTATTACAAATAAATAAAATCCAACAGCAATAACACCAGATAAAACAAAATTTTTATTTTTTACCATGGATTATTTACCCATCAGTTACTAAAGCAACTTTAAAAAAGCCTGCCTCTTTAACACTTTTTAAAATAAATACAATATCATCATACATGAGTGTTTTTTCTGCTCTAATATGTATTGGAGTATTTCTATCTTGACTTTTATTCATAAGTAAAAATGAGTCTGAAAAGTTATCAAAACCAAATCTTTTTTTATTTACAATTATAACTCTATCTTTAGTAACTAATATATCAATTTTCTTGAAGCTTTGTACTTGAGCAGATTTACTTCCTTTAGGAAGATTTATAGGTTCTTCAAATTCTATTACGGGTGCAGTAACCATTAAAATAGCCAAAAGAACTAGCATAATATCAACTAATGGAGTAATATTTAAATCAGGTTTTTGATTAAAATCAAACATGAATATTACCCTTTAGCTATCAAAATTTCAGATTGTGCCTTGATTAAAGTATTTAATTCGTATACTTTTCTAACTAATATTTGATGGAATGTATAAGCAAATATTGCTACAAATATACCAGCTGCAGTTGCTACTAAAGCTTCTGAGATAGCAGGTGCTATTACAGAGAATGCAACTTTTGATTCATTTGCAAATTTAGCGAATGATTCTAATATACCAACAACCGTACCAAATAAACCAATAAATGGTGCTGTAGAAGAGATAATAGCCATCCAAGATATACCTTCACTTGCTTCTTTAATTATATTAATTTCGCAAGCATGCAGGATCTCTTTGCTGTTGATGTTATTTGAACATTTATTTAAAGATGATAATGGAGATAGTTCAGCACTTCTAGTCAATGACTCTAATGCTTTTTCTTCACTATTTATTAAAGACTTTAAGTTCAAAAATCTATAAATAAATATCCAAAACGTAAGTATAAGATATACAGATAGCGCCGCTAAAACTATATAAGTTATAGCGCTGCTATTTGCAAGATAATTTAGTATTGTGTTTGTCATGTTATTATGCGAAAGAATTGATTCTTGCTTCAACCGCTGCAACAGATACGTTAGATTCTTTAACAGAATTAACTAAATCTTTTGCTGCATCGATATTTTTAGCAATATCAGAATCTTTTCCACCTGTTAATGCAATAGCACCATCTGCTAATACATCAACAGTATTTTCATCTACTTTTACATGTCCCCAGTTAATGGCAACAGCTTCAGTAGTACCCTCTAATTCGATAATTATAACACCAACAGTTAATGATGAAACTAATGCAGAGTGTCCTGGTAGAACTCCGAACTCTCCCTCTTTTCCAGGAAGAGTTACAGTCTTAACTTCGCCATCAAAAATTGAACCGTTTGGTGTAACAATTGATAATTTGATTTTATCCATATTAAGCCTTAGTGGTTAAATTATTTCATACTCTCAGCTTTTGCTAGAACCTCGTCAATTCCACCAACCATATAGAACGCCATTTCAGGAATATCATCAAATTTACCTTCTAATATACCTTGGAATCCTGCAATAGTATCTTTAAGCTCAACATATTTACCAGGTGCTCCTGTAAATACTTCAGCAACGAAGAATGGTTGAGATAAGAATCTCTCGATTTTTCTTGCTCTAGCAACAACTAGTTTGTCTGCTTCTGATAACTCATCCATACCTAAGATTGCAATAATATCTTGTAAATCTTTGTACTTTTGTAATACAGATTGAACACCTCTAGCAGTGTCATAATGCTCTTGACCAATAACGTCTGCACTTAAAATTCTAGAAGTAGAATCTAATGGATCAACTGCAGGGTAAATACCTTTTTCTGCAATTTTTCTATTTAATACTGTTGTAGCATCTAAGTGAGCGAAAACTGAAGCTGGCGCAGGGTCAGTTAAGTCATCCGCTGGAACGTATACAGCTTGAACAGAAGTAATAGAACCTTTATTAGTAGAAGTAATTCTTTCTTGTAAAGCTCCCATTTCTCTTGCTAATGTAGGTTGGTAACCAACAGCTGAAGGAATTCTTCCTAATAATGCTGACATTTCAGAACCTGATTGTGCAAATCTGAAGATGTTATCAACGAACATTAATACATCAAGACCTTTTTCGTCTCTGAAGTACTCTGCCATTGTTAAACCTGTTAATGCAATTCTATTTCTTGCACCTGGAGGCTCACTCATTTGACCATAACATAAAGCAACTTTGTCTAATACGTTAGAATCTTTCATTTCGTAGTAAAGGTCATTACCTTCTCTTGTTCTCTCACCAACACCAGCAAATACTGAATATCCTGAGTGTTTGAACGCAACGTTGTGAATTAATTCCATAATAATTACGGTTTTACCAACACCAGCACCACCGAATAATCCTACTTTACCACCTTTTGAATAAGGAGCAAGTAAGTCTACAACTTTGATACCAGTTTCAAACATTTCTGTTTTAGTTGATTGCTCTTCAAATGTAGGAGCAGATCTATGGATAGACCATCTTTCTGTTTCAGCAGGAATTGCTTCACCTTCATCAACTGGATCACCAATTACATTGAAGATTCTTCCTAATACCGCTTCACCAACTGGAACTTTAATAGGTCCACCTTGTGCAACACATTCTTGACCTCTAGTTAAACCTTCAGTCATATCCATAGCAATAGTTCTAACTCTGCTATCTCCAATGTGAGCAGCAACTTCTAAAACTAATCTATCTTGATTAGCATCTGCTAATGTAACTTCGATAGCTTCATTAATTTCTGGTAAGTATCCGTCGAACTCTACGTCAACTACAGGACCCATTACCTGAACAATTTTACCTTTCATACGGGCAGCTCCTTTAAATTATTTTAATGCTTCAACACCACTGATAATCTCTATCAGTTCTGTTGTAATTGCAGCTTGTCTAGCTTTATTATATTCTACAGTTAAACTATTAACTCTATCTCTTGCGTTATTTGTTGCAGCTTCCATTGCTTGCATTCTAGCAGAATGCTCAGCAGCTAAAGAGTCAATTAATGCATAATACATATTAAAGTCAATATATTTCTCTGTTAACTCATCTAATACTTCAGTCTCATCATCAAGTGGTTCAATTTCTAACATTGATTCTACTTCATCATTCTCAACAACAGGTAAGCTAATTGGTAACAATTCTCTTACTCTAATCTCTTGAGTTAACATGTTTAAGAATCCATTATAAACTAAAACTACTTTGTCTGTTACTTCATTTTTGAAGTCTTCAACAGCACTATTAATAAACTCAGAAGCTCTATCATAATCAGGTGCAGACGATAAATCTGAAACCTTAGATAATAACTCTTGTCCTTGGAATGTAAAGAAATCTACACCTTTTCTTCCTGCAACTCTAAGTCTAACGTTTGTACCTTTTGAAGAATACTCTTCAATCATTTTAGTAACAGTCTTGATTGTAGCCATATTAAAACCACCACAAAGTCCCTTATCCGCAGTAACAAAAACTATATCTACAGTTTTTGGATTGTCATTTTGGATAAATGCTTTTCCAATGTTTCCATCATCTTGAACTTTGCTAACTTGATGTGCAATATCAGAAAGTACATCATTAATCTTCTTTGCATAACTTTTAGCTTGTTCAGATAACTGTCTAGTTCTAGTAAGTTTTGCAGAAGATACAAGCTTCATAGCTTTAGTTGTCTTCTGAGTATTTTTAACACTTCCGATTTTTAATTTAATTTCTTTTAAGTTAGCCATTGACTAATCCTTACTTTGCATTAAATACAGTTTTGAACTCTTCTAATGCTGCTTTTAACTGTGCTTCAGTTTCATCATCAATTTTTTGTTTAGATTTAATTGCATCTAAAATTGCTTGATGTTTTTGCTCAAAATATGCATGTAATTCAGCTTCAAATCTAACTACATCAGATACAGCGATATCTTCTAAATATCCTTTTGTACCAGCATAGATAATAACAATTTGTTTTTCAATTACTAGAGGCTTATTAACACCTTGCTTTAATACTTCTACCATTCTTTGACCAAGTTCTAACTCTTTTCTAGTTGACTCGTCTAAGTCTGATGCGAATTGTGCAAATGCTTCTAATTCTCTATATTGTGCTAACGATAATTTTAAAGTACCAGCAACTTGCTTAGTAGCTTTAATTTGTGCAGCACCACCAACTCTTGATACAGATAAACCTACGTTAATCGCTGGTCTAATACCTGAGTTGAAAAGGTTAGTTTCTAAGAAAATTTGTCCATCAGTAATTGAGATTACGTTTGTTGGAACGTAAGCCGCAACATCACCTGCTTGAGTTTCAATGATAGGTAATGCAGTCATTGAACCAGCACCCTTCTCATCTGACATTTTAGCAGCTCTTTCTAATAATCTTGAATGTAGATAGAATACATCCCCTGGGTAAGCTTCTCTACCTGGAGGTCTTCTTAATAATAAAGACATTTCTCTATATGCAACTGCATGTTTAGATAAATCATCATAAATAATTAAAGCATGTTTACCGTTATCTCTGAAGTACTCACCAATTGTAACACCTGTATAAGGAGCTAAGAATTGTAAAGCTGAAGATTCAGAAGAACCAGCATTAACAACGATTGTATAATCCATTGCTCCACCATCTTCTAATGTTCTAACAACGTTAGCAACAGATGATGCTTTTTGACCGATTGCAACATAGATACATACTACATCTTCACCTTTTTGGTTAAGAATAGTATCAATAGCAACAGTAGTTTTACCAGTTTGTCTATCACCAATAATAAGCTCTCTTTGCCCTCTTCCGATTGGAACTAGTGCATCAATTGCTTTAATACCAGTTTGTAATGGTTCATGAACAGATTTTCTAGCCATGATTCCAGGAGCTTTTTCTTCAACTAATCTAGATTCGTTAGATTCAATTGCACCCTTACCATCAATAGATTCACCTAATGCATTAACAACTCTTCCAACCATTCCTTCACCAACTGGTGTTTCTAATAATTTTCCAAGTCTTTTACAAGATGAACCTTCTCTTAATCCTTCACCAGAACCAAGAACAACAACACCAACTGCTGCTTCTTCTAAGTTTGATGCTAGTCCTCTTTCACCATTTTCAAATTCAACTAGTTCCCCAGCCATAATATTCTTTAGACCGTAAACTTGAGCAATACCATCAGCATAAGAGATGATTTTTCCTGTTTCATTTACGTCAACATTTAATTCAAAATTATCAATTCTTTCTTTGATAATTGAACTGATTTCATCAGCTTGAATTTTTGCACCCATTCAATTTCTCCTTTTAAGTTCTAAACTGCTTTTAAAATATGATCAATTAATTGTGATTTTAATCTCTCTTTTGAGAAAGAGATTTCAACCCCAAGTCCATCAATATCTACTTTAATACCATCATAATCACAAACATTTTGTGATAGTGATAAACTTACATCAAATTTTGTACTAAATTTCTCTTCAATTGATTTAACAAAATCATCTGAAAGAGATTCATTTGTATACACAACACCTGTATATACATTTTTTAATTTAGAAATCTCATCACCTAATTCGTTAGCTATGTTAGGTAAAAGATTAATTCTTCTCTTTTCTCCTAATAACTTAACAAAATTAACTAGTGAGTCTGACGCTGTTTCAAACATTGAAACAACTAATTCAACTTTTTTATCTACACAAACTTCTGGTGAAGATATAATAGAATTGAATTTGTCTTCTGTAAATGCAGCTTTTACACTGATTAAACTTTGACTAATTGATTCAAGCTCAGAAACATCTTTACCATCAATTAATGCTTTAACGTATCTTTTTGCTATTAAGTTACTCATTATGCAACCTTCTTAAGAACAATATTTGCTAACTCATCTTGAGTTAAATTAATATTCTCTGATTTTAATAGCTCTTCAAGAACTTCATTTACAACTTCTCTTTTAGCTTTTGATAATTCAACTTTCGTCATTTCATCAAAATTCTTATGTAAATTAGCAATATCATTATCAATTGCATCTGATACTTTTTGCTTTACAGCATCAATATCAGCCTTTGCACCTTCAACAATTTCAGCAGCTAATTGCTTAGCGTCTTCAACTTGTTTTTCAGCATCTGCTATTTTATTTTCCGAAGCTTTTAAAGTTTCTTGAACTTTGTCTAATTCAGATTGAATTGATAAAGATCTTCCAGAAAAGAAAGCTTTGATTTTATCAGCAAGTAGGTACCATAAAATACCAGCAAATATAATAAAGTTAACGGTTCTTTGTACGATATCGTAGTCAGTTTCCGCACCTTCTGCAGCGAACATTGCAGCTGGAACTAAAGCTAATCCTAAAAATAAACACTTTTTCACAACATTTCCCTTCATTAAATCGAGCTAAGCTTAGCTTTTAAGCTCTCATTAAATTGAGGCATGCTTGCTACTAAAGTCTCTTTAAGAGCCTTAGCTTCTGCATCTAAACTTTTAGCAAATTCGTTAGATTTTGCTTCAAGATCAGACTTAGCCTTTACTAGTTTAGCATCAGCACTTTCTTTAGCTTCATTGTAAGCTACTTCTCTAATACTAGCTGCCTCTTTTTTTGCATCAGCAATAATACTATTTGCTTCAGCAATCATACCATCTACATTTGCACCATTTGATTTAGCGTCTTCTAAATCTTTTTTTAAAGAAGCATCTCTGTCTTCCATGTGCTTAAGTAGTGGTCTGAATAGACAACTATTTAGCCTAGCAAGAGCTAAAAGAAAGATTATAGCTACACTAAGCAATAATACAGGACTTATGTCTAACATTCATTCCTCCATATTTTTTACAGTTTAGTTTGACTAAAACTTATACATTTTATCAAAACATTCTATAAATAAATATTAAAGGGTAAAATAAGTGTGATTTTTTTCAGAAAGTGTTACAAATCTATATTTAGAAGTGCCGACAATCGCTCTATATCAGCTTGTGATTTAAGTTCAATCTTCAAAGTGTTTTTATCAAATTTTGCTTTTAGGTTATTGTCTTTTAGGTTATTTATGAAGCCATTTAAAGGTTCATAATTAAAGTCATTTTTTAATGTTTTTTTAAGCTTCTTAGGTTTAGTTTCATTTTTAAGATTTTTAACTAAATTTTCTGTTTCCCTAACAGATAATTTTTGACCAATAATTGTATCAGCAACAATTTTTTGTTCTTCATCATTAAGGTTTAACATTATCTTTGCATGCCCTGCAGATATTTTATTTTTAGCAAGTAATTCTTGTACATAATGTGATGATTGTAGTAATCTAAGTGTGTTTGTAATAGAACTTCTACTTTTTGAAATTCTAGTTGCTAACTCTTCATGAGTTATTCTGTGTTCATTGATAAGTTGGGCAAATGAATATGCAAGTTCGATAACATTTAAATCATCTCTTTGAATGTTTTCAATTAAAGCTAATTCTCTTAATTTTAAATCTTCAACATCTAACACCACAGCTTCAATAACTTCTTTTTTTAAAAGTTTGTGAGCCCTTAATCTTCTTTCACCAGAAATTAATGTGTAAGTTTCGTCTTGATTTTTCTTTACAGCTACAGGTTGGATTAATCCATGATGTTTGATTGACTCTACTAATTCATTAAGTTTATCTACATCAAATATTTTTCTTGGTTGATTTGGGTTTGTAATTATTTTAGAAATTTCTATTTTAGTTTCTTGAAATCTGTCAGCATTCTTTCCAGATTTCTCATATGCTGTTTCCACTTCTCCTAATAATTCACCTAAACCTCTACCTAATGCCATAATAATATCCTATTAATTAAATTAACCTGCAATTGCTTTTGCAAGATTTACATATGCTTTTGTACCAATAGCTTTATCATCATAAAGCATGATAGGTTTACCAAAACTTGGACTCTCTGCAAGCTTAATGTTTCTAGGTATAACAACATAAGCGTCGCCATTTATTTTAAATAATTTATTTTCAAAATGTTGAGCTAAATCAGCAAATACTTGTTTTGAAAGATTATTTTGTGAACTATACATTGTAGGTAAAAAACCTCTAATTTCTAGAGTTTTATTTATAGTTTGTTTTACAAGTTTAATTGTATTTAAAAGTTGTGCAAGTCCTTCAAGCGCAAAAAATTCACACTGAATAGGAATTAATACAGAAGTTGATGCACTCAATGTATTTATAGTAATTGGACCTAATGCAGGTGGCGAATCTATAATTATATAATCATACTCATGTTTTATAGGATCTATAGTTCTTTTTAAAACTAATTCTCTATCTTTCATGTCTTTATAGAACTCTTTTTCAATTCCTACTAAACCAATATTTGCAGGTGCAACTTTTAAGTTTTCAATTTCTGAATCTAATATAATCTCACTAAGCTCTTTTGTTCCAATCATTACATGGTATATATTATACTCATATTCATCTCTATGAAACCCTAAAGATGTAGTTGCATTTGCTTGGGGGTCAGCATCTATTAATAATACTTTTTTACCTTCTAATGCTAATGCAGCACTTAAATTTACAGCAGTAGTAGTTTTACCCACTCCACCTTTTTGATTGGCGATTGAAATTATTTCCGTCATCTTAAACTATATACCTTTATATCGTCGATTTGTATTGAACCATCATCTGTTAAAATAGCTTTTTGCAGTGATATCTTTTCATTGTTTATAGTAGCTTTAAACTTTCTACTTTTTTCAAATTCTATCTTAAATTCACTAAATATATTCTTCCATGATTGTATAGATAATAATATATCAAAATATTCTTTTAAAACTTCATCATAATCTACTTTAATGTCTAGATTACCAAAATCATCATTAACTTTTTTTAAATTCAATCCTATACCACAATAAATAATACCTTTACTAACACTAGTTATGGTTCCACCTATTTTTTTATCATCAATATAAAAATCATTCGGCCATTTTAACCACACTTTAGAGCCCATATTTTCTAAAGTTTTTTTAAGTAAATATGAGAAAAATATTGAAGCACTTTGTATAGGCAAATCATTTGGAATTAATGTATTATCCAAAGCAAAAGAAAAAAACAAGTTTCCTTTCAACCCTTCCCATGAGTTTCCCCTACTTCCAATTCCATTAGTTTGGTAGTTTGTATATACACAAATTGGTTCTTTATATGAGTTATTTTCAATTAAATTTTTTAAATATGTATGAGTTGAATCAACTGATTCTAAATAAATTATATTCATTAGAAAATTATACATAATATCTATACAAGACATTATTAAATATAATTTAAAAAAAATAAAGGCAAATATTGTTAGATCCAGTTCTTCCCATAGCTATGTACCTAATTTTAGGTTACTTATTTAAACTATTTTTCCATGACAATTCTAAACAGTTAATTGAGTTTATAATTTATTTCTCATTACCTGCAATTGTTTTTTCAAAAATCTATCCATTAGTTTTAGATGAAAAAATATTAGGACTAATCTTAATGTTTATAGGTTTTATATTATTTAACCTTGCATTAGCTTATGTTGTAGGTAAAAGTATTTTAAAACTTGATAGATTACTTTTAGCTACCTTTATGATTATGGCAACATTTGGTAATACGTCATTTATTGGTTTTTCATATATAGATGCTTTCTATGGTCAAGATTATATTGTTTATGGTTTAATTTATGATTTATTTGGATCATTTTTGCTTTTAGTATCTATAGGTATGTTCTTAATAACTTGGGGTTCAGGTAGAAAAAATAATATCTCTGGAATATTTAAAAGTGTATTCTTATTTCCACCAACTATTATGTTTTTTATTACAGTTTTTGCAAAAAACTATGAAGTTCCAAACTTTTTATTACTTACAACAGAAACATTAGGGGCTACACTTGTTCCTATTGCAATGATTGCTATTGGTATGAAATTAGAATTAAAGCATATTTTTCAAAAGTTTCATGTGGTATCAACTGCGATGTTTTTAAAAATGGTAATTGTTCCAGTTATTGTTTTAATAGGATTTAAATACTTCTACGGAATAGATGAAACATGGGTAAAAGTTACTATTATTGAAGTTGCAATGCCACCAATGACAATGGCAACTGTTTTAGCTATAAAAGGTGGATTAGATGAGAAAGTTGCTATTAACTCTTTGGTATTAGGGGTATTATTAAGTTTATTAACAATAACGGCATATACTAGCTATTTAGGCTAGTATATCACCTACATTCAATCTTTGACCTCTAATATAATCAGCTGAATCAACTTCCTTCTTAGATGGTGCTTGAAGATTTTTTATTTCAATACTTCCCTTTTCACATCCAATAACTACTGAGTCTTTTTTAATTTCTAATATTTTACCAGCTTCATTACATGACTCATTTTCTAAAAGAGTTATATTTTTTAATTTTAAACCAGACTCTATGAAAACTCCAGGCCAAAAACTATAAGCTTTAAATTTTAGAACTAGTTTTTTTGCACTTTTAAAGTTTACTAATCCATGTTCTTTTTTGATTTTATTACAAAAACTAACTTCTGAATCATTTTGCTTTAAAGGCGATATTCTTTCAAAATTATCAAGAGTTTCAATAGTAAGTTTAGCTGCAATTTGTGAAAGTTTATTAAAGGCTTCTACTACTTCCATAGTTGGAGTAATTTTTAGATATTTTAAAGCTAAAATATCACCACTATCAAGTCCTTCTTCCATCATCATAGATGTAACACCTGTATAAATATCATCATTTAAAAGTGACTCTTGAATTGGACTTGCACCTCTATATTTAGGTAATAATGATGCATGTAAATTTATACAAGGAGCAATATCAAGTATTTCTTTTGGAAGAATTTGTCCATATGCAGCAACTATTATAAAATCAGGATTTAAATCTTTTATTTGAGTTGTTACTTCTTCATTATTTCTTAATTTATCAGGTTGAAAAATAGGTAAGTCAAGATTTTTATCTAAACAAAATTGTTTAATATGAGGCGCAGTTAAAATTTGCTTTCTACCAACTTTTTTATCAGGTTGAGTAAATAGACCTATTAATTCATAGTTTTCATTTGCTAATATTTCTTCAAATATTTTAGTAGCATAATCAGGTGTACCCATAAATAGTATTTTTTTAGACATATAAAAATCCTTTATTATTTTCCTTGAAAAATAGTTCCACCATTATGATTATCATCATATAAAAAGTCATATGCATATTTTAAATCAAAACCTGATGATAAAAACATAGGAATATTTTTTTTCATTACAAAGTCTGCAGCTTTTAGTTTAGTAACTATACCACCTGTTGCAAACTCTGTATTCGCTGTTTGTTTCATTTGTAAAGAAGATGGTTCAATATAATTAACATGTTTTTGTAATTTAGCATCATCACACTCTTTTGGATTTTTATCATAAAATCCATCTATGTCAGAAAGAATAACTAAAAAATCTGCTTTGAAATGAAAAGCTGCATGAGCTGCTAATTGATCATTATCACCAAATACAAGCTCTTCTGTTGCGATTACATCATTTTCATTTATAATAGGTAAAACTTTATTTTCAAGCAATATTTCCATAACACTTTGAGCATTAGATAATCTTTTTCTTGAATCAAAATCATCTGCAGTTAAAAGAATTTGAGCACAAGTTATATCATGCTCTTTAAATCTTTTTTTATAGTTTTTTAATAAAAGTGGTTGCCCAATAGCAGCTAAAGCTTGTTTATTTGCAAGTATGCTTTTATCAAGTTGTAATGAAGTATATCCAGCACCAACAGCACCTGATGATACTAGTATTACTTCATAGTTTTTTTCATTTTTTAATTTGGCTATTAGATCAACAAGGTTTTTCAATCTTTCAAGTGCTAATTTCCCATCTTGAGTTAAAACGGCTGTACCAACTTTGATAACAATCCTTTTATTTTTATGCAAAATTTCACTTTCTTTCATTACTTACCTTGTTCTAATAACTTATATAATGCAAATGTAATTGGTTTAATATTTATATTTGTTACAGATGAAATTGGTAATACAAAAAATGGTTTATTATTATCAAACTTATTATATGTCAAGTCTTGAATATAATATGGATATGCTTTATCAAACCCAAATTCATTTTCAGTACATACATCTAATTCTATTTGATCTATAAAGCTTTTGATATCACCTTCTAAATCTTCTCCATAGTATCCATCAATTTTTGTTAATGCAATTGCATAGTTTCTAGTTGATAAATCATTTGAGAATTTCTGTAATTCTTCTTTTAATACAGTATATTGATCAATCATAGTTCTATAATTTGCAGCATCAATAGTAAATAAAAGAGTTTTTGTTCTTTCAATATGTTTTAAGAACTCTAATCCTAATCCTCTACCATCACTTGCTCCATCAATAATACCAGGTATATCAGCCATTACAAATGAATTATAATCTCCAACTTCTACAACACCTAATTTTGGTGTTAAAGTTGTAAACTCATAATTTGCAACTTCTGGTGTAGCATTTGATGTTCTTGAAATTAAAGTTGATTTTCCAACGTTTGGGTATCCAACTAATCCAACATCAGCAATAAGTTTAAGTTCTAATCTTAAACTTTTTGTAATACCTGGTAATCCAGGTTGACAATATGTAGGTCTTTGATTTCTAGAGTTTTTAAAGTGACTATTACCAAGCCCACCTTTTCCACCTTCTAAAAATAAAACTCTTTCACCCTCATTCACAAGGTCTAATAAAATTTCACCAGTATCTCCATCAACAACTTGTGTTCCTGGTGGTACTACTAATTCTAATGCAGGTGCAGATTTTCCAGTCATATTTGACCCCATACCTTGAACACCATTATCAGCTTTAAATACTTTTCTACCTTTGTAGTTTGAAAGTGTATCAGTGTTGTTATCTACTACAAAGTAAACATCTCCACCTTTTCCACCATCTCCACCATCAGGTCCACCCTTAGTAACGAATTTTTCTCTTCTAAAAGATACACAGCCTTCTCCACCTTTTCCTGAAGAGACTTTAAATACAGCACTATCTATAAACATATTTTAACCTCCGGTTAAATAAAAAAAGGGTGCTAGCTCGAAGCCAACACCCTTTTGAATTTCTTAAAACTAAACGTTTGATTAAGATGCGTAAACTGAAACTTTTTTTCTGTTTTTATCTTTAGTTTCAAATTTAACAACACCATCAATTAAAGAGTAAATAGTGTGATCTTTTCCGATCCCAACATTTTCTCCACAGTGTACTTTAGTTCCTCTTTGTCTAATAATGATGTTTCCAGCTCTTACAACTTCTCCACCATATTTCTTAACACCTAGTCTTTTACCAGCTGAATCTCTATTATTTTGAGTAGATCCTTGACCTTTCTTATGAGCCATAGTTATTCTCCTTGAATTTTATAGTGCTTACGCAGCGATTTTAGTAATTCTAACTTTAGTAAAGCTTCTTCTGAAACCTTTCTTTAATTTAGAATCTTTTCTTCTTCTTTTTTTGTAAATGATAACTTTTCTATCTCTGTTAGCTCCAGTACCATCTAATACAACTTCAGCTTCAACTTTTGAAGAAGCTACTTCGTTTCCTGTTTTTAACTCACCATCGTTAATTGCTAAAACGTCAGTGATTTCTAATGTTTCTTTAGCAGCTTTCCCAGTGTAATCAATATCTAGGATATCACCCTCTGATACTTTATACTGCTTACCACCACACTTGATAATTGCGTACATTCTAATTCCTCATACTTTAATTGCGTTATGTGCTAACTTGTTTTCTTGTCAGTGCTAACTTTTTTCGAACGGCAATGTTATCTTAAGTTAGATTAAACTTTCTTTAAGTCACTCTAATAATTAGTGATAATTTACCTCGGTTGCAATACAATCTACCATAATTAATGCATTTAAAGGTAAATCTTTAGCACTAATTGTAGATCTTGCAGGTTTATGATCATGGAAAGCTTCAGCGAATAATACGTTTACTATTCCAAAATCATCGATATTTTTTAAATAAACAGATACTTTTACAACATTTTCCATTCCGCTATTTGCATCTTCTAAAAGTGTTCTTAGATTCGATAAAACCTGTCTTGTCTGTACTTTAATATCATTTTCAACTAGTGTTCCATCTAAAGTAATAGGTACTTGAGCTGATGTATAAATCATACCATTTACTTTTACTGCTGGAGAATATGGACCAATTGCTTGGGGTAAATTATCACTTGATATAAACTTCATAATATTTGTCCTATTTAAAATTTTTAAAATTCTACAAAAATTTAACTAGAATAAATATAAAACAAAAAAATTAATTATAAATTATAACTTACAAGCTTCCCAAGCTTAAGTTGATAGATATTATCTTTTATTTTTCTAATAAGGTTTGCTTTTTCTTTAAAATCAATATTTTTGTTAAAAGAGACCTCTGTTAGCTTATTTGAATAGAATTTAAATATTAAAGTTAGCAACTCTTGATGTAATCTTTCATCATCATAATTTTCTAATCTATCATTTAAAGTTATTCTATTTAATTGTGGATTTTCAATATCGTCTAAAACCATTTTAAAGTCATCTTTATGATACTCAAACATAGATTCATCTACTAAATCTAAAACCATATCTAATCTTGAAGGTTTTTCAATGATTGCTTTTAAGATACATAACTCTTGTATATCAACTTTTTGAAGTTCTACATGTGTTTTTCTATTAGAAACTGTGTCAACTTTTACAAGGTTTTCTCTTATATTTAATTTTTGAGCAATATATCTTTTATATTCATCTTGATATAAAATTGATAAGCTTTTTAAAAACTCATTAGCTTGAGTTAAAGCTTTTTGTTTCTCAACTGGATTATTAAGATTAAAACTTGAAATAATGTAGTCAATAGCGTAAGGAATAAAAGCTTGAGAGTTATTAAACATCTCATTTAACTCATTTATTTTCTTTTCTTTAACCATATCAGCTGGATCTTTTCCATCACTAAAAATCACAACTCCACCATCAAATTCACTTTGACTTAATAGTATAGATGCTTTAAAAGCTGCATTCATACCAGCTTTATCACCATCATAAGCAAGTATAACCTTTGGTTCACCTCTTTTTAATGTTGGTAAGTGATCCTTTGTAAGTGCAGTTCCTAATGTAGCAACAGCTGTATCAAATCCTGCTTGATGAAGCATAATAACATCTAAATAACCTTCACAAACTATAATTGTATTTTTTTTAAATACGCTTGTTTTAGCTAAGTTATATCCATATAATAGTCTTGATTTATTAAAATGTTTTGTTTGAGGAGAGTTTACATACTTTGCATTATGCCCTGTAATTGTTCTACCACCAAAGCCTACAAGTTTGTCATTTGAACTATAAATAGGAAATGTGATTCTTTCAATAAACCTTGAATATAAGCCGTTCTGACCTGTATCTATTATTCCGAAATCTATGGCATCAGGTAGGTTGTAATGATTTGTTTTTAAAAAATTTAATGTTTCATTTGAAGTTGGGGCATATCCTATTTCAAATTTTTCAATTGAAAATTCTGATATACCTCTTTCTTTAATATATTGTGTAGCTTCATGTTTTTGCAAAAATAGTTTTTGATAATATGAATTCACATCTTCAATAACTTTTCTGTCTACTTTTTTTGTATTGTTTCCAGCTTCATATTCTAAATTAAAATTATATAGTGAAGCTAGTTTTTCTATTGCTTCTGGATAGGAAAGCTTTTCATATTCCATAAGAAACTTTATACTATCCCCACCTATTCCACATCCAAAACAATGGAATATTTGTTTAACTGGACTAACTACTAATGAAGGAGTTTTTTCACCATGAAAGGGACAACAAGCCTTAAAGTT
>JBDNBT010000135.1:0-2912 GCA_039767755.1 Sulfurovum sp. | reverse complement strand
GCCAAAATACTTGACTTTAGAACACTTTTAAACATTAAAACCCCTTTTCATAATTCTTTAAATTTTATTTAAAGTTAGCTTAGATACTCTTGAATGATTGTTTACTACTTTAATTTTATTATTATATCTTATATTATTTAGAATATTATTTTAAAGTAAGATAATATAAAATCATTTAAAAATTATAGGAGAAATTATGGCAAAAATTATAATACCAATTTCAAATGGATTTGAAGAAATTGAAACAATTTCAATTATTGATGTATGTAGACGTGCAAATATAGAAGTTACTATAGCAGCTGTTGAAAACTTACAAACAATAGGTGCGCATAATGTGAAAATAGAAGCTGCTTGTAAAATTGAAGATATAAATTCTGATGACTTTGATATGATTGTTTTACCAGGTGGTTTGCCAAATGCTTTTACTCTTGCAGAAAATGAAAAAGTTCAATCATTATTAAAAGAGTTTAAAGAAAAAAATAAAAACATTGGAGCAATTTGTGCAGCACCATTTGCTCTTCATAAAGCAGGTGTTTTAAATGAAAATTTCACTTGTTATCCAAGTTTTGAGCAAAAAATAAAACTAAATGGTTACCACGAAGATGATGCTGTTGTAATTGATAATAAGGTAATTACTTCAAGAGGTCCTGCAACTGCTATGATATTTGCTCTTGAAATAGTAAGTATTCTTTGTGGTGAAGAAACATCAACTGAAGTTAAAAATGGTTTATTAATGGCTGATTATTAATAAATAAATTTTTGTTATTCAATTGTAATCAAAAGGATTTAAAATGCCCTTATGAAATACAAAAGCATTTTTATATCAGATATACATCTAGGAACACGCTTTTCAAAGGCTAAAGTTCTTTTAAATTTTTTAAAACATAATGAATCAGATCAATTAATTTTAGTAGGAGACATCATTGATGGCTGGGCTATAAAAAGAAAATTGATTTGGCCGCAAGAACATTCAGATGTTATTCAAAAAATTCTAAAAAAAGCTAAAAAAGGAACAAAAGTAACGTTTATTACAGGGAACCATGATGAATTTCTAAGACCTTTTGTTCCTTTATTATTAGGAGATTCTGTAAGTATTGCAAATGAACTTGAATATGTAGCTATAAATAAAAAGAAATATTATATAACCCATGGAGATTTTTTTGATTCAATTACCATGACAAAAAAATGGTTAGCAATTTTGGGTGATTATGGATATGATCTACTTCTACACTTAAACGTTGTTTTAAATTTTCTTAGAAAAAGAATCGGTATAAAAAAGTACTGGTCACTTTCAAAATATGTAAAAGACAATGTAAAATCATCTGTTTCATTTATTAGTGATTTTGAAGCTGTTTTATCCACCCATGCAAAAAACAAAGGATATGATGGTATTATTTGTGGACATATTCACAAAGCAGAAATTAGAGATATTGAAGATATTGAATATCTAAATTGTGGAGATTGGGTTGAATCTTGTACTGCAATTGTGGAAACATATGAAGGTGAATTTAAAATAATAAATTGGTTAGAAAATGATAACTCAAGTAAAAAGAATTCCAACGAATAATCTAGCATTAGCCTTAAGTGGAGGAGCAGCACGTGGTGCTTTTCATTTAGGAATACTTGACTTTTGCGAAGAATATAAAATAGAGATAAAAGCTTATAGTGGATCATCTATTGGAGCTATAATATCAGCTTCCCATGCAAGTGGAATAAGTGCAAAAGAACAACTAAAAATATTCTCATCTAAAGATGTAAGACAAGCTTTGAAATTTAACTACTTTAGAAATGGTTTATTAAAAATAGATTCTTCCAATAAAATCATAAAAGAGCTTCTTCCAATTGAAAAACTAGAAGATATTCCAAAACCTATTTGGGTAAATGCTTATGATTTAAAGAAAAAAGAGTTGCATTATTTCAATTCTGGAGATACAGTTACCCTATGTTTAGCATCAAGTGCATTAGTACCTTTATTTAAGCCTATTGCTTATGAAGGTATGAATTTAATTGATGGTGGATTATTTGATAACATTCCTATTCGTCCACTACTTGATAAAAATTATGATATTTATGCCATTGATTTATTCGCTAAAGACAATGAAATCAAAACAAAAAACTTCAATCCATTAAGAAATATAAAAAAATCTTTATTTAAACAATTACATGAAAACCACAAACATTCACTCGAAAATACTAATTATTATTTAGGGAGTAAACATATTAGAAATTTTTCACTTTTTACTTTTAAAGAATTAGAACAGTGTTTTAACTTAGGTATTAAAGAGGCTCAAAATCATTTTTTAGATATACTATAAATAAAAATACAAAAAGATTTATATTATGTCACAAACACCACAATTTACCCATCTACACTTACATACAGAATATTCACTACTTGATGGTGCAAATAAAATTAAACCCCTTGCTAAAAAAATAAAAAAAATGGGAATGACTAGTGTCGCTATGACTGACCATGGAAATATGTTCGGAGCAATTGATTTTTATAATGCAATGAGAGCAGAAGGTATAAAACCAATCATTGGAATGGAAGCATATATTCATAATAGTGATGATCTAGGAGATAAAACAACAAGACAAAGATATCATTTATGTTTATATGCAAAAAATGATATTGGTTATAAAAACCTTATGTTCTTAAGTTCACAAGCTTATATGCATGGATTTTACTACTATCCTAGAATTAACAAAAAACTTCTTAGAGAAAATTCAGAAGGTTTAGTTTGTAGTGCTGCTTGTTTACAAGGTGAAGTTAACTGGCATCTTAATACTCAAAATGAAAGAAATGTAAAAAATGGTGCAAAAGGATATGAAGGGGCAAAAGCGGTTGCCCTTGAATATAAAGATATTTTTGGAGATGATTTTTACTTAGAGATTATGAGACATGGAATTGG
>JBDNBT010000134.1:0-3196 GCA_039767755.1 Sulfurovum sp. | reverse complement strand
CCCCTCCTCTTCCTTTAGTTCATGTTGACACAACATGGAAGTTTAAAGAGATGATTGAATTTAGAGATAGACGTGCAAAAGAAGTTGGTATGGAGCTTTTAGTTTATATCAATCCTAAAGGGGCTGAAATGGATATCTCTCCATTTACTCACGGAAGTGCTTTACATACAGATGTTATGAAAACGGAAGGTTTAAAAAATATGTTAAACATTCAAAAGTTTGATGCTGTATTTGGTGGAGCTAGACGTGATGAAGAGAAATCAAGAGCAAAAGAGAGAATCTACTCTTTTAGAGATAAAAATCACAGATGGGATCCAAAGTCTCAAAGACCTGAACTTTGGAATATCTATAATGGAAGACACACAAAAGGTGAGTCTATTAGAGTATTCCCATTATCTAACTGGACAGAACTTGATATTTGGCAATATATCTATTTAGAAAATATCTCTATTCCTGATTTATACTTTTCAAAAGAGAGAGAAGTTGTAGAATATATGGGAACTAAAATCATGGTAGATGATGAAAGAATGCCTGAAGAGTTACGAAAAACAGCTAAAAAAGAGATGGTAAGATTCAGAACTCTTGGATGTTATCCACTAACTGGTGCTGTTAACAGTGAAGCAACTACTTTACCTGAGATTATTCAAGAGATGTTAATTTGTACTACAAGTGAAAGACAAGGAAGATTAATAGATAGTGATGGTGACGCATCAATGGAGAAAAAGAAACAAGAAGGATATTTTTAAGCTTTGGCTTTAAATAGTGTTCAGAGTTCAGCAATCAGTGTTCAGAGGGAAAAGATATGAGATGTGAAAAACTTGATGTTTGGAAGCGAAGTGCTAGGATTAGTGTCGAGATTTACAAACATTTTGCATCTTGTAAAGATTTTGGATTTAAAGACCAAATTACTCGAAGCAGTTTATCTGTTCCTTCTAATATTGCTGAGGGTATGGAAAAAGATTCTAAAAAAGAACAACATAGATTTTTAGAAATAGCAAAAGGCTCTTGTGCTGAACTTATAACACAAATTTATATAGGCATAGAGATTGACTATATAGAAAAACAAATAGGCTTATCTTGGAAAAAAGAGATAAAAGAGATTTTAAAAATGATAGTTGGATTACAACTAAAATTAAGCTCTGAGTACTGAACTCTGAGCACTGAATACTAAAAATTTAACGGAGTAAAATTTTATGGCACATCAATCAGACTTAATAGCAGAAAATATAGAACAATATTTAAAAGAACACGAAAATAAAGAGATATGTAGATTTATCACTTGTGGAAGTGTTGATGATGGTAAAAGTACTTTAATTGGAAGACTTTTATATGATTCAAAAATGATTTTTGAAGATCAATTAGCAGCAATTGAAAAAGATAGTAAAAAAAGTGGAACAACGGGTGATAAAATTGACTTAGCACTTTTAGTTGATGGATTAGCAAGTGAGAGAGAACAAGGTATTACTATTGATGTTGCTTATAGATTTTTCTCAACTGAAAAAAGAAAGTTTATCATAGCAGATACTCCAGGTCACGAGCAATATACTAGAAATATGGCAACGGGTGCTAGTACTGCTGATATTGCTATTATTTTAATAGATGCAAGACAGGGAATTTTAACTCAAACTAAAAGACACTCTTATATTGCTTCATTATTAGGTATTAAAAACCTAATTGTTGCTATTAATAAAATGGACTTAGTTGATTTTAGTGAAGAAGTTTTTGAAAATATCAAAAGAGATTATAATGATATTATTGAATATCTTCCTCATCATAATGATTTGAATATTCAGTTTATTCCTATTTCTGCTTTAGATGGAGATAATATTTTAACTATTTCACCTAAATGTTCTTGGTATAAAGGTCTTCCTTTAATGCAATTATTAGACCAAACAGAAATACATAAACAAGAGTCTTCTTCATTTAGATTACCAGTTCAATATGTTGTTCGTCCTCACTTAAACTTTAGAGGTTTTTCAGGGACGATTTCAAGTGGAAGTATTAGTGTTGGCGATGAAATTACAGTATTACCTTCAAGAAAAACATCTAAAGTAAAATCAATAGTATCAAATGATATCAAAGATTTAAGACCAATTGGAAAAGATGAAGTAGTAGAAACTATTCAAACTGCCTTTGCTCCAATGGCTACAACTATTACACTTGAAGATGAGATTGATATATCTAGAGGTGATATGATTGTAAAATCAAGTGATATTCCAAAAGTATCAAATCACTTAAGTGCAATGGTAGTTTGGATGGATGAAACTCCACTTAAACTAAACCAAAACTATATTATCAAAAGAGCAACTTCTGTATTAAATGGAGCTTTTAATTCAATTGAGTTTAAAAAGAACATTAATACATTTGAAGAGATTGATGCAACACAACTTGCTTTAAATGATATAGCAAAATGTACAATTTCTTTAGATAGAGAAATTGCAGTTGATCCATACCATGAAAACAGATATTCAGGAAGTTTTATAATTATTGATAAATATACTAACTCTACTGTTGGGGCTGGTATGATTGTTTCTTCTATTGAAGGTTTTGCTCATTTAGAAGAAGAGAAAAAAGTTTATACTCAAGCTGAAATTGAACTAAATGAATTCATTAGAAGAAATTACCCACAGTGGGATTGTAAGGCAATATAATGTCTAATAATTTAGCATTAAATATAGAACAAATAAAAAAAGAAAAGAGTGGGATAGATGTCTTAGCTGATATCTATATCTACTCTATTTTTGGTGAAAAAATAACGCCTAGTGATTTAGAAAGATTCAAATGGTATGGACTTTATGCACAAGATGAAAAACAAGAATTTTTTGAGCTAAAAATTCCACTTGAAATGGGCGAATTGAACCTAGTACAAATAGAAACATTAAGTCAAATTTCTAAAAACTATGCAAATAATTCATTAAACTTATTAAGTTCTCAAAAAATAGAATTAAGAAATTTAAAGCTACATAATTTACCAAATATTTTTAATATGCTTCACAATGTTGGATTAAATACAGAATTTGAAGCAGGTCATACAGTAAGAAGAGTACTAACTTGTCCCGTAAATGGAATAGATGAAACACAATTATTTGATGTAACAGATTTAGCAAGTAGATTAAATAAAACATTTATTGGCAATAAAAAATTTGATAATTTACCAAATAAACTTCAAATGGCAATAAGTGGATATGAAGAAGGT
>JBDNBT010000133.1:0-2552 GCA_039767755.1 Sulfurovum sp. | reverse complement strand
CTATAACTTGCAGGGTGGTTTATTCATAACTAATAAAGATGAGGTAGATTTCTCTTATAAAAAAATTGATGCAGTTTACGAATATGATACTAGTGCAGGTAGTGATGGTGATACTCAAAAATCTTATTTAAACCATTACTTTAAATCTGGAAACTACATTCACAAAGAAGATAGTTTTAATTTTAAAGCAAATATCCAACAATCAAAATTTGATAGAACACAAGGAACTTTTAATGCGAAAAGTTTAGTAAATGAATTTTCTTTAACTTCTAATTATATTTATGCTAAAGATTCAAATATAACTACAGGTTTAAATAAACAAAATTTTGAAGATATTAATAGTAATAATAAATATAATACAAAAGCAATTTTTTTATCTAACAGTAATAAGTTTAATAATCTAATATTTTCACAAACAATAAGATACGATAATAACAGCTCTTTTGATGAAAAAGCAACAGGAAAATTAGGTTTAAAATATGAGTTTGATAAAGACTTTAGTGCCTCTACAAATTATGGTACAGCGTATAATGCACCAACTTTATCAAATTTAAGTATTACTCCTACTTTAGAACCAGAATCAACAAGGTCATATGACATAAATTTAGAATATAAAGGTTTTGAAATTACTTATTTCAAGACTAAAATTAAGAATCTTATTGATTACTATGATCCAGATAGTTGGACAGGACCCATACCTGGTTCTTATATAAATACTAAAGGTACTTCAATTATAAAAGGTTATGAAGCTTCTTATAAAAAAGATATTTTAAAAGACTTATTTTTAGGTTTAAATTATACTCATTTAAATGCAAAAAACTCTAATAATGAAGATTTAGCAAGAAGGGCAAAAAATTTAGTTAATTTATCATTAGATTATTATGGCATTAAGAAAACACATATTAATTTAAATGGTCAGTATGTTGGTACAAGATATAATGGTGAAGATAAAACTGGTGCACAAACTGGTAGATATACATTATGGAATTCAGTTGTAAATTATGATATTAATAAAAATCTAAAAACATATTTAAAAGTTGATAACTTATTTAATAAATATTATCAAACTGTAGATGGATATGCTACATCACCAAGAGCATTTTATGCTGGTCTAAAGGCTACATTCTAACATGAAAAAAATACTATTTACACTTTTATTAATTATATCTTCATATACACTAAATGCTAGTGAAAGAATAGTTAGTTTAGCACCATCTATAAATGAAATAGTATTTGCCTTAGGTCTAGGTGATGAGGTAGTTGCAAACACAATGTTTTGCAACTATCCAGAGAAATCAAAATCAAAATTGAAAATAGGGGGATATTCCTCTATTTCAATTGAAAAAATCTTAAGTGTAAAACCTACAGTCGTAGTAGGTCAAAACTATGATGAAAAACTTCATAGAAATCTTAGAAGTTTAGGTATTCAAACTAGAGTTTATGAAACAGATACTATGGATGATATTAAAAACACTATTTTGGATTTAGGTACATACTTAAACAAAGAAGAAAACTCTAAAAAAATAGTAAGTGATATTCACAATGGATTAAAAGACTTAGGCTCTATTATAGATAATCAAAAGATATTAGTGGTAATTAGTCCTAATAAAAACTTAAGAAATCAAATATATGTTGCAGGTAACTATTTATATTTCGAAGATATGATAAAAGCAAGTGGAAATAAAAACGCTTACCTATCAACTTCAAAATCCCAACCTGTTGTAAATGTGGAAAAAATCATAAAGCTCAATCCTGATATTATAGTTTTACTAGCACCATTTTATGAAGGTAAAGATAAAGAATTAGCTTTAGTTAAGAATTCTTGGGCACAATTACCAATAAACGCAGCTAAAAATGGTAATATTTATGCAGTTGATAAAGAGTATGCAGGTATTCCTAGTCACAGAGTAGTTGACTTTATGAAAGATTTTAAAGAGATATTAGAAAATGTTAGAAATAAAAGATTACAATAGTTCTATTTTACATGAGATTTCATTTTCTTTACAAGAAGGTGAAAACTTAATTATATTAGGTCAAAATGGAGCGGGTAAATCTACTTTAGCAAAAGTTTTAGCTAATCTAATTGAAAATAGAAAAGTTAAAATAAATGATGAACTTTTAGATGATATGGCAAGTTCAAAAAGAGCAAAATTAATAAACTATATTCCTCCGAAACTTGAAATATTTGATGAATATGTAACTCTTAGAGAGTTTTTAGAACTATCATTTGTAAACAGTGTTGATAACAACAAAATAGATGAAATAATCAAATTACTACATGTAAGAAAACTAGAAGATAAGTATTGCAAGTCTTTTTCTTCCGGAGAAAAACAACTTTTACTTTTAGCAAGTGCCATAATTCATGATGCAAAAATAACTATTTTTGATGAATTAACTGCAAATCTTGATATAAATAGATTAAAAGAGGTATATGATATTTTTAACTCAAAACTACTTCAACAAAAAATAATCATAACCCATAATCTTGATTTAGCTTATGCACTTAAATATAAAGTTCTATTTTTAAATGATGGAATAATAGAGTTCTATGG
>JBDNBT010000132.1:0-2803 GCA_039767755.1 Sulfurovum sp. | reverse complement strand
TTTTTAATTATGAATTGGCCATTTGCTACTGTACTTTTATGGTTAGCAGTATTTTTAACTATATATTCAGGATATGAATATACTAGGGATTATTTTAAAATTTAATTTATAAGGTTTTAGTCGTGGGTGCAATTAGTTTTATACTAGTATTATCTTTTTTAGTTTTTTTTCATGAGTTAGGACACTTCTTAGCTGCTAGATTTTTTGGTGTTAAGGTTCATGTTTTCTCAATTGGTTTTGGTAAAAAGCTTTTTGCAAAAGAATGGATGGGAACTACATGGCAATTTGCCTTAATACCTTTGGGTGGATATGTTCAAATGAAGGGTCAAAATGACACAGATCCTGCACTTAAAGAAGAAGGTAATGATTCATACAACAATAAAAAGCCATGGCAAAGAATTATTATTCTTTTTGCAGGTCCCTTTGCAAACTTCCTATTAGCCGCTATTTTATACTTTAGTATTGCAATTATAGGTGCATCTGCAATTGCTCCTAAAGTTGGAAAAGTAATAGAAAACTCTCCTGCTCAAAAAGCTGGAATTATGGCAAATGATCAAATTCTTAGAATCAATCAAACAGATATAAAACAATGGGATGATATTGGTAAAACTATTATTTCAACACCTGGTGCTTTAAAGTTTTATATAAAAAGAGATAACAAATTAATCTCAAAAGTTATAAGACCTCAAATATCTGATACTCAAAATATCTTCAAAGAAAACATCAAAAAAAGAATGATAGGTATAGCTCCAGCTCCTAAAATTATAGATTTAAATCTTAGTTTTACAGAGTCAATAGTATATGCATATGATAAAACAGTATTTGCTTCAACTTTAATATTTCAAGGTGTTCAAAAACTTTTACAAGGTGTAATTCCTAGTAGTGAAGTTGGTGGTGTTATTACTATTGGAAAAGTTATTTCAGACGCTAGTCAATCTAGTATTATATCACTTCTTAGTATTACTGCTTTGATATCTGTAAACTTAGGAGTATTAAATCTTCTACCTATTCCAGCATTAGATGGTGGACATATAATGTTTAATTTATATGAAATGATTTTTAGAAGAAAACCAAGTGATCAAGTATTTATGGCACTAACAATAGCTGGATGGGTTATATTAGGGGCTTTAATGATATTAGGTCTATACAACGATATAAATAGAATTTTTATAAATGGATAAAATAAAATGATTACAAAAGAACTAGCAACAAAAAACTTAGACACTTTAATAACTAAAGTTGAAGGTGCAAGATTAAGAGTATCACATCACCATATTGTTAAAATAATTGGTATAAGTAAGTATTCAGAAGCTGCTGATGTAAAAGCTTTATATGAAGTTGGACAAAGAGCCTTTGGTGAAAATAAAGTTCAAGATCTTAAAGAAAAAAGCATTGCATTAGATGAGTATCCTTTAGAGTGGCATTTTGTAGGAAGATTACAAAAAAATAAAATAAATAATCTAATTGATTTAAATCCTATGCTTATGCAATCACTAGATAGTTTAGAATTAGCTGATGAGTTAAATAAGAAACTTGAAGCTAAAAATAAAACTATGACATGTTTATTACAAATAAATTCAGCAAATGAAGACACTAAAACAGGTGTGAGTTCAGATGAAGCCATTAATATATATAAAATAATACTTGAAAAATACCCAAATATAAAACTAAAAGGTGTGATGAGTATTGGTGCGCATAGTGAAGATCGAGCTTTAGTTAAAGCTTCTTTTATTACAACTAAAAAGATCTATGATGAATTGGTACCATTAGGAGCTAAATATTGTTCTATGGGTATGAGTAGTGATTATGAGCTAGCAATTGCTTGTGGATCTAATATGATTAGAGTTGGATCTAGTTTATTTAAAGATTAGCACTTTAAGAATAGAGAATAATCTCTAATCTTAAGAAACTTTATATTTTCTATATATTTATTTACAAGAGTTTTTAAATTTTTTCAACTCATCTTCAATAGATGGCACTCTCATAAAATGTTCACCAATTAAAAATGCATCAGCACCAATTGAACTTAAGTTTTTAATTATTTCAGTGTTACTTACTCCACTTTCAGCAACAATAATCTTACTGTTTGGAATTAGAGGTATTAACTTTTCACACAAAGTCATATCCATTTCCATAGTTTCTAAGTTTCTATGGTTAATACCAACAATAGTAGCACCACTTTTAATAGCTTTTGTTAAATCTTCTTTATCATGTACTTCAACTAATACTTCTAAACCTAAATGAATAGCATAATCATATAGCTCTTTTAATTGTTTTGTTCCTAAAGACTTTGCAATAAGTAAAATAAAATCAGCACCATAAACTAAAGCTTCAACTATTTGATACTTATCAACAATGAAATCTTTTCTAAGAAGTGGTGTTGGTACATATCTTCTAATAGCAGTCAAGTATTCAAGATTACCTTGAAAATAGTGAGGTTCTGTTAAAACAGAAATTGCATTTGCACCATTTGCACTATACTCTTGAGCAATTTTTATTGGATCAAAATTTTTTTTTATCACACCTTTACTAGGACTGGCTTTTTTTACCTCAGCTATAATTCTTACAGGCTCTTCATTAGAAGATTTCAAAAAAGGCTTCACATCCCTTGGACTATAAGGATTTGAAGATAGTGTTCTTCCTAATAACTCTAAAGGAAAATCTTTTTTTCTTTTTTCTAAATCTTGTATTGTTCTTTCATTTATTTCATCTAATATCACTTATTACACTCCTTGATTTTTTCCCAGTGAAAATTAATCTCTTTTTCTTCTTTACCAATCTTTTCAATTATACTTTTCATAAT
>JBDNBT010000131.1:0-3213 GCA_039767755.1 Sulfurovum sp. | reverse complement strand
TTGATATGCTTACATTTACAATAGGTTCTGGTGATGATGAGTATAGAACAGCTGGTGTTGAAACACTTGAAGCTATTAAAGAGTTTCAAATAAGACACCCTGAGGTTGGAACTACTTTAGGATTATCAAATATTTCATTTGGACTTGATCAGAAAGCCAGAGTTTACTTAAACTCAATTTATCTTGACTTGTGCGTAAAAGCTGGACTTACATCTGCTATTGTAAATGTTAAGCATATCCTTCCACTGAATAAAATAAGTGATGAAGACAAAAAAGCTTGTGAAGACTTGATTTACAATAATCAAGAAAACGGCGATCCATTATTTGGGTTTATTGATCACTTCTCAAATATAGAAGATCAAGAAGAAGAAAGTGATGAAGAGTACCAAGCTTTACCACCTGTTGAAAAAGTTAAAAAACTTCTACTAGATGGTGATAAAGATAGGATGTTACCTTTAGTTGAAGAACTAAGACATGAAGTTGAACCTGACATTATTGTAAATAAATGGCTAATTGATGGAATGAAAATCATTGGTGAGTTATTTGGTAGTGGTCAAATGCAGTTACCATTTGTACTGCAAAGTGCTGAAACTATGAAAGCTACTGTTGATGCATTAAATCCATATTTACCAAAACAAGAAAAAGAAACAGATACAACTTTAGTACTAGGAACTGTAAAAGGTGATGTGCATGATGTTGGTAAAAACTTAGTTGATATTATTTTGTCAAACAATGGATTTAAAGTAGAAAATATAGGTATTAAAGCTGATTTAGGAACTTTTATTGACAAGTTTGAAGAAACAAAAGCTAGTGCTTTAGGTATGAGTGGATTACTTGTAAAAAGTACAGCTGTTATGAAAGAAAACTTAGAAGAACTTACAAGACAAGGGATTAAAGTTCCTGTTTTACTTGGTGGTGCTGCTTTAACAAAAAGTTTTGTAGATGATTATTGTAGAACTATTTATGATGGTCCTATTTTTTATTGTAGAGATGCCTTTGATGGTGTTATTGCTATGCAAAGAATTGAAGCTGGTGATGAAAATAATACAGCTTTAGCAGCTGATTTAATTGAAGTAAAAGATACAAGTGGAAGTGTTGAAGAAGAAATAGTTGAAATTCCTCCATATGAAGAACTTCAAATGCCTGAATCAACTCCATTTACTTTCCCACCTATATGGGATAGAGTAGCTTTAACAGGAGAAAAAATAGATAAAGAACTTGTGTTTAAGTGGATTAATCACAGGGTATTATTTAGACAAAGATGGGGATATAAAAGAGGTAAGCAAAGTAGTGAGCAGTTCTTAAAATATGAGCAAGAAGTTGTTGAACCTACTTATGAAAAATTAAAAGCCGAATTAGTAGAAAAAGATGTATTTGATCCTATTGCTATTTATTCATATTATCCTTGTGTATCTTATGATGGAAAACTTTATATTTTTGATAAAAAGTATTTATTTAATAGTGAAGCTGAAGCTAAAAATGTGCCACCTTTAGATGAAGCTATAAAAGTTTTAGAGTTCCCAAGACAAAAAAGAAAGCCATTTAGAAGTGTGGCTGATTTCTTTGCAAATGATAGGCTTGATGTTGTTGGGTTTACCCTTGCTAGTGCTGGACTTAAAATAAGTGATTATGAAAGAAGCCTTTATGATGAAGGTAAGTTTAATGAATACTATCAAGTTCATGGATTAGGTGTAGAGTTAGCTGAAGCTTTAGCAGAGGTTTTACACAAGCAAATGAGACTTGACTTAGATATTGTTCCAAAAGAGGGGCATACTTTACAAGATGTACAAATGAAGCAATATATAGGGTGTAGATATTCACCTGGATACGCTGCTTGTCCTGATTTATCAATGAACAGAGATTTCTTTGATTTATTAAATCCTGAAGAATTTGGAATAGAGTTATCTGAAACATTCCAAATGCATCCAGAACAAACAACTTGTGCAATAGTTGTGCCACATCATAAGGCAAATTATTTTAATATATAATTTGTAATATAAGGAAAGAAAATGGCAAAAGAAAAAACACTAAAACAGAAAATGTTAGATTATGTATTTATTACAGCTAAGCAACCGGTTTTATTAAAGGACCTTTTAGTTGCCAATAGACAGTTTAATGAAGGAATGGATGTGGACGCATCAAGACTTGGATTTAAACTTAGTCTTACTAAGGCTTATGTTTTATATACATCTATTATTTTAGGTGTTTTAGTACCAATTTCTTTTTTAACACACAAAGAGTTAGCAAAAATAGATTCTCATATTTCTATTATAGGAGCTGTTGTGATTACAGCAGCTATTTTTATAGGGTTTAATTACTTTAAAGATTGGTTAGTGAGTACTATTTCTAAAAATACCATTAGAAAAGCTTGGGCTATTCACTTTCCCTTTTTCCCTTATAATGAATACTCTACAAAAATCGAAGAGATTTTTGAGCAGTCTTTAAAAGATGAAATTACTAAAAAAGACTTAGAAAAATATATATTAGATAATCTTGCTGATTAAAGGTGATTATTTAGTTTTATGTTGAAATTAAACTCTTGTATCAACTAGATCAACACCAAAATGAATTTTATAAAACTCTAAAACAGAACTTACAAAAGCTTTAGCTGTAGCATTTCTGTTTTCTTCTGTTTCTCTACATTTATAAGCAAACTCACATTGAATAGCTGTAATAGTTGGACTTCCTATTAAGCTGTAACTCTTTGTATTAAATGCACCTTCAAAGTATTCTTCATCGTTTTTTGCATATTTATTTTTACTTGAAGGAATAGTATCAAAGCCTTTATTCTGTAAAAGTGAGCCTAGGCTAAATTTACCATTTAAAGTTTGAATAAACCCTTTATTTGAGATATTTACTATTGAGTTTAATGAAGAGTTTTCTTTGTGTTTTTCTAAAGTATTTGAGTCTAATTTTAAAATATCATTTGTAAGTAAGTATCCTAATTCTATATTTTGGTGGGAGTGTGACTGTCCATGGATATCAAAATATAATCCATATTTATAAATAGATTTTACTTTATCAAAGGATTTATTTATAGCTTTGTGAAAACTATTATAAGCTTCAAGTGCATTTTTATCATCCATTTCTATGGCTTCAAAAACATCCCTATTTGCATCTATTTTATTTCTTGATAGATTCATAATCACAGTGTTTGGGTATTGCTTAGTTTGGGCAAAAAACTCTTTATAAATAGCTTGAGTAAGTTCTTTT
>JBDNBT010000130.1:0-3216 GCA_039767755.1 Sulfurovum sp. | reverse complement strand
TTGAAAAAGGTCTTATGACTACAATTCACTCGTATACTGCATCTCAACCAATTTTAGATGCGAAACATAAAAGCGATCCTAGAAAAGGAAGAGCAGGGGCTACAAATTTAACTCCAGCTTCAACAGGTGCTGCTAAAGCTATTGGTAAAGTTATGCCACATTTAAACGGAAAATTGAATGGACAAGCAATTAGAGTTCCAACTCCAAATGTTTCAATGGTAGATTTAACTGTAACTCTAAAGAAAGATACAACTTTAGAAGAAGTAACAGTTGCATTCAAAAAAGCTTCAGAAGGTCACTTAAAAGGAATTTTAGGTGTTGATGAAGAGTATAGAGTAAGTTCTGACTTTATTGGTGAGTCATTATCAACAGTTGTACCTTTAGATACTATTCAAGTAATCGAAGGAAATATGGTAAAAGTTTTATCATGGTATGACAACGAGTGGGGATATTCAACAAGATTAGTGGACATGGGTGTTCACGTAGCAACTAAGTAAGGGTTTTAATGAAGTTACAAGAAATAAAAAATATCAATATATCAGGTAAAAGAGTATTTATAAGATGTGATTTTAACGTTCCAATGGATGAATATAATAACATCACTGATGATAGAAGAATTAGATCTGCTTTAAATACTATTAGATACTGTATTGATAATGATTGTTCAATTATTTTAGCTTCACACTTTGGTAGACCAAAAAATGGTTTTGAAGAGAAGTTTTCTTTAAAACCAGTTGCTAAAAGACTTCACACTCTTCTAAAGCAAGAAATCAAAATGGCACCTAGTATTGTATGTGATCAAACTATTGCTATGGCTAAAGAATTAAAAACTGGTGAGATTTTATTATTAGAAAATATGAGATTTGAAGCTGGTGAAACTAAAAATGATGAAGCATTAAGTGAAAAACTAGCATCAATGGGTGATATTTATATCAATGATGCTTTTGGTGTATCTCATAGAGCTCATGCATCTGTTGAAGGTATTGCAAAGCATTTTGATGTTGATTCAAAAGCTGCTGGTTTTTTACTTGCAAAAGAGATCAAGTTTTTCCATCATATTGTGCATAATCCAAAAAGACCATTCGTTTCAATTGTAGGAGGATCTAAGGTTTCAGGGAAACTTGAAGCATTACATAACTTAGTACCTAAAGTTGATAAAATCGTTATTGGTGGAGGAATGGCATTTACATTCTTAAAAGCATTAGGACATGAAATTGGAAACTCTCTAGTTGAAGATGATTTAATTCCTGAAGCACTTAAAATTATGGAAGAAGCAAAAGAATTAGGGGTTAAGTTTTACTTACCTGTTGATGTGGTTGCAGCAGAAGCATTTGACGCTGAAGCAATTGCAAAACTAGTTCCTGTACAAGAAATACCAAAAGATTGGATGGGATTAGATATAGGACCTGCTAGTGCTTTATTATTTAGTCAAGTATTAGAAGATGCAAATACTATTTTATGGAATGGACCAATGGGTGTATATGAAATGGATAAATTTGCAAAAGGTTCAACAAAAATTTCTCATGCAGTTGCAAGTTCATATGCCACAACAGTAGTTGGTGGTGGTGATACAGCTGACTTAGTTAGAGTAACTGGTGATGAAGATGAAATGACGTTTATTTCAACAGGTGGTGGTGCATCATTGGAGTTAATTGAAGGTAAAGTATTACCAGGTGTTAAAGCCTTAGTGATTGAAGGTTAATAATGGCAATTATTGCTAGTAACTTCAAAACAAATCACACTAGAAAATCAACAAAAGAGTTTATAGAAACTGTAAACTCTTATTTGATAGAAAATAAAATTGAAAATGAAGTGTTAGTTTTCCCAGCATCGAGTTCATTTGATGATTTTAATTGTGTATCTAATTTATCAATTGGTACACAAAATGCATATGCAGCTAAAAGTGGTTCTTTTACAGGTGAAATTGGTACGCAACAACTTGATGAATTTAATATCAAAACAATTTTAATAGGTCATAGTGAAAGAAGACATGTTTTAGGTGAAACTCAAGCAGAAATTACTAAAAAATTTGAGTTTTACAAAGACTTAGGATACACAATCGTTTATTGTATTGGTGAGCCTTTAGAAGTAAAAGAACAAGGTTTACAAGCTACTTTAGAATATGTATATGAGCAGTTTGTTGGAATTGATACTAACTATGAAAACCTAATATTAGCATATGAGCCCGTATGGGCTATTGGTACAGGAGTTACTGCAACTAATGATGATATTAAAAATGTTCACGATGCTATTAAAGGAAAAATAGACAAGCCTTTACTTTATGGTGGAAGTGTTAAAGTAGGAAATGTAGCTGAAATTTGTGCAATACCAAATGTAGATGGTGCACTAATAGGAACTGCTTCTTGGATAAAAGAAGATTTTATACAAATTATTGAAAATACAAAGGATTTATAAGATGGTAATGAAAGGTAAAAAAGGTGTAATTTTAGGTGTTGCAAACAATAAGTCTATAGCTTATGGTATTGCAAAACAGTGTGCTGCTCAAGGTGCAAAAATTGCATTTACTTATTTAAATGATTCACTTAAAAAAAGAGTTGAGCCAATTGCAGCTGAGTTTGATAGTGCTGATTTAGTTTACCCTTGTGATGTATCAAACCCTGAAGAAATTAAAGCTTTAAAAATAAGTTTAGAAAAAGATTTAGGTGAGATAGATTTTATTGTTCACTCAATTGCCTTTGCTCCAAAAGATGGTCTATCAGGTAGATTTATGGATATCACTAAAGATGCATTTGATGTTGCTATGGATGTATCTGTGTACTCTTTAATTGAAGTAACTAGAGAATTAAAACCATTATTAAGTAAAAATTCTTCTGTTTTAACTTTAAGTTATTATGGTGGAGTTAAATATATTCCAAACTATAACTTAATGGGTGTGGCAAAAGCTGCTTTAGAAATGACTACAAAATACTTAGCAGAAGACTTAGGTAAAGATGGAGTTAGAGTAAATGCAATTTCTGCAGGTCCTATTAAGACTTTAGCAGCAGCTGGAATTGGTGATTTTAGATTTATGCTTAAATGGAATGAAGCCCACTCACCACTTAAAAAGAACGTAACAACAGATGAGGTAGGAAACTCAGGTATGTATTTATTATCAGACCTATCAAGTGCAGTTACAGGTGAAATTCATTACGTAGACTGTGGATACAATGTAATGGGTATGCCAGCTGTTGAGTTTGATGAGAATGGGAAACCAGC
>JBDNBT010000129.1:0-2975 GCA_039767755.1 Sulfurovum sp. | reverse complement strand
TGAATTCCCATAGCTTTTGTTTTACTTTCCATTTTTAACTTAGTCATAACAATAGCAGCACCAACTATAAAAGCCATAGCACCACCAAAACCAGCTAATACTCTACATATAATCCAAGCTATTTCATTTTGTGTGAAACCTTGTATAAATGTAGTGATAAATATTATGATAAGACCAACTCTAAAAAGTTTAACTTTTTGATTAATATCTTTGATAAAAATAGAAAGCATAGCCCCTGCTAAATATCCAGCAAAATTTAATGATGCTAAAATTCCTGCAAAAGTAATAGTCAAAAAGTTATCTAACATAGATGGAATTAATGATGTGAAGACAAATCTTGATATTCCTAATCCTATTATTATTGAAAATATACCTGCTAATATAACTGCTAAGTTATCGTTTCTATTAAAGAGTCTATTCATATATTTCTCACAATTTGATAATTTTTATAACATATTATCTATATTTTCATAAAACAGTTATAATTATCTTAATACTAAAGTGATAAAATATAAGTAATAAAGTTCAACAAAGAAAAAGGAAAAGTAATGATTAAAAAAATAATATTACTTGTGTGCTCATTAATGTTTTTAACAATTAGTGCAAATGCTCAAGGAAAAATAGTTGGTGGAAAAATGCATGAAACTCCAACATGGTTTAAACAAACATTTTACGATATAAATGAAGATATTGAAGAAGCTATGGAGAACAACAAACACTATATGCTATTTATGGATTTAGAAGGATGTCCATATTGTACAAAGATGTTAAAAGAAAATTTTAAAACAGATGGTGGAAACAAAGAGTTTATTCAAAAGTATTTTGATGTTGTTAATATTAATGTAAAAGGAAGTATTGAAATTGCTTGGGATGAAGATACAACTTATACAGAAAAGCAATTAGCTGAGAAATTAAAAATTCAATATAGTCCAACTATTTTGTTTTTTAACCATGACAAAGAAGTTGTTGTTAGAGTAAATGGATACAGAACTCCTGCTAAGTTCAAACAAATTTTAGAGTATGTTCAAGGTAAACACTATGATAATATGACTTTAACTCAGTATGTAAATAAAATTGCTGATAAATCTTTATATACATTAAAAGATAATGCAACGTTTAAAGATTTAAAAGACTTATCAAAAATATCTACACCTTTAGCAGTAATCTTTGAAGATGGAAGTTGTACAGCTTGTGACTTTTTCCATGATAACCTTTTAACAAATAAAGAAGTACAAGGTGAGTTTAGTAAATATACTGTTGTTAGACTTGATGCTTTAAGTGATGAAAAAATTATTGATGTGGATGGAAATGAAACTACTCCTAAAAAATGGGTTGAAAAACAAAATTTAGATTATAGACCTGGAATGTTACTATTTAATGAAAGTAAGTTAATTGCAACTGCTGATGCTTTACTTTATTCATTTCACTTTAAAGAGTTACTTAGATATGTAAGTGGTAAACATTATATTAAATATCCTGATACATACTTAGATTATTTAAATATTAGACAAGATGAGTTAATAAAAGAGGGTAAAGTTATAGATATTAGTAAATAAGGATTATTTTTAAAGATAATCCTTTATTTTATAATCTATTGTTTTGGTGCATTCATATTTAAATGAATGATATCAATAGCAGCAGGTGTTATACCTGAGATTTCACTAGCGTTAAATAGCGTTGGTGGTCTAAACTTTTCAAGCTTTTCAACAGCTTCATTTGAAAGTCCTGGAATTCCACTATAGTCGAATTTTTCAGGAATTTTCATTTTTAGCATTTTCTTCATTTTTTCTATTTGTTTATCTTGCTTTTTAATATATCTGTAATACTTAGCTTCAATAATAACTTGCTCTTTTAAGTAATCATCAAGATGTGCAAAAGATGGAACTAATTTATCAAACTTCTCAGGAGTAATTGTATTTCTTCCTACTATATCAATTAGTAAAGCTCTGTCTTTTATTCTATCTTCATTGATTTCATCAAGTAAGATAAGGTTATCTTTTTTAGATGTAAATACTTCATTTGCCATAAATTCAATAGCATCATCTAGAACTTTTCTTTTGTTTTCAACTTTACTAAATGTTTCATCATCAATTAAACCAAATTCATGACCATATTTAGATAGTCTTAAATCAGCATTTTCTTCTCTTAATAAAAGTCTATACTCAGCTCTACTTGTGAACATTCTATATGGTTCATTAGTACCCTTAGTAACTAAATCATCAATTAAAACTCCAATATAAGCTTGATCACGTCTAAGAATAAATGGCTCTTTACCATCTATTGCTAAACAAGCATTTATACCAGCCATTAAACCTTGTGATGCAGCCTCTTCATAACCTGTTGTAGCATTTATTTGACCTGCTAAGTAAAGGTTATTTATAGCTTTTGTTTCAAGGGTATGTTTTAATTCTGTAGGATCAACATAATCATACTCAATTGCATATCCATATCTAATAATTTTTGCATTTTCTAAACCTTCAATTGAATGAAGCATTTGTTTTTGAACATCAATTGGTAAAGATGTACTTAATCCATTTACATAATATTCAGTTAATTTTGCAGTTTGTGGTTCTAAGAATAATTGATGTCTTTCTCTATCTGCAAATCTATTAACTTTATCTTCAATACTAGGACAATATCTAGGTCCTAATCCTTCAATTTGACCTGTAAATAATGGTGCTCTATGGAAGTTTGAAGTTATAGCTTCATGTGTATTAAGATTTGTATATGTTATGTAACATGGATATTGAGTTGGACTAAACTCTTGTTTCTTTGTTCTAAAAGAAAACGGTGCTGGATTAACATCCCCACCGTGCATATCCATTTTAGAAAAATCTATAGAATTTCCATCAAGTCTAGCAGGAGTTCCTGTTTTTAGTCTTCCTACTTTTAAACCTAATTCTTTTAATTGAGTTGATAAAGTAGTAGATGGTAATTCCCAAGCTCTTCCAGCTTCATATTGTTTTTCACCAATA
>JBDNBT010000128.1:0-3474 GCA_039767755.1 Sulfurovum sp. | reverse complement strand
CTAGTTTGATTGTATTGTCAAAAAGTGCTTTGGCATATTCATAAATGTATGGAAATTCTTTTTGTTTCAGTTTATCTCCCCATGCAAAAAATACAAATTTTCCAGCAGGAATAACATTTGCTGCATCTAAATACATTAGCTCTCTGTCAAACTCAGTGTTTTGCATAGAATTGTATTTTTCTAAATCTTCATTAAATTTCATTAATAAAGTTGATGCATCTATATGTTTTTCAACTAAATTAAATAAGTTTATTATTTCCACAACTTTACCAGCACATTTCTCTTTTAAAGCATGTTTATATGTAGTGATGTAGTTTTCTGTTTTTAATTCGATTAACTTATCAAAATCTTCAAAACCTTGATCTAATAAAAACTTATTTGAATCATATCCCACAGGAGTAACTACAGGGTTGTATAAAATAATTGTTCCTACAATATTTTTCTTTTTCACTTTTGAGTTTTTGATTTTTTCTTTAAACTCTTTAGGTGTAATCTCTTCATCTTCATTATTAAAGTACATATAACTAGATGTTAAAAATACTTCCTCATATTTAGTAGTTAGTTCTCCAAAATACTGCATATTTACCTTTCATTAAACTTTTTATAATTTATAACTTTCTTTACTCTTGTTAAAGCTACATAAAGAATGTTTAGTTCATCCACAATTTTCTCTTTTGTGAAATTCTTTTTAGGATTGTCTATATCCTTTTGTGTAATAAAATCATCAGCTAATATAACTTGATCATATTCTAAACCCTTAGCTTTATGGGTTGTTGTAAATACAATATCAGCTTGTTCTTTATTTGTAACAATTTTTTCTTTAATTTTTTTGTTTATTTCAAAGATATTATTACCATATTCATTTACAAATTTTATTATATTCAAATAGTCTTGATTTTTCACATCAACTGAGTGATTTTCAAGCTCTTTTATGGAATTAAACTCTTTTATTTCATCAATTGATATTTTTTCATGCTTTTTTTCTTTTAAATAGTAAATAGAATAAACAGTTGAGTTCATAAAAGAATAACTATTATATCCACCTTCAAAATAAAACTTGCAGTCTTTATGAATATGATTAATTAACTCTTGTATTAAACCAAAAGTAGTTCTAGCTATTATAGTAAATGGTTTACTATTATCTAAAAACTCTTTTCCTATTTTAGTATCTTGACCTAAACCTCTTAATTTTAAATTCAGGTCTGTATGTTTTAAATAAAATTTATTTAAAAATATTCTTAGTGTATTTGCATAAGAATCACTAAATCTAAAACTATAACTTAGATTATAGTGTTTGTATTTTACTTTTTTTAGAGCGTTACTTGCATATCTAAAAGAGTATATTTGTTGAAAAGAGTCACCAACATATATTTTAGAACAGTTTTGAGATTCTATTATGGCTATCATAACATCTGAAATATCTTGGGCTTCATCTATTAAAATTAAATCATAATTTAACGAAGTTAAAGCCTTATTGTTTAAGTGAAACATTTTCAAATAAAAATCATGAATAGCATCTATTTTACCTGTTTTCATAGAACTCAAAATATGTTTGACATGAAGTAATAGATCTTTGCTATTGTCATTTATTAAATCAATTGTTTTTGCAGTAACTTCTGTATTGTTTTTATATTTTGTTAGAAGTTTTTCATCTATTTGAACTAAAGATGAATTACAATAAAAGTTGATAATATCCTTTACTAAAGTTACATATTTATCACTAGGTAGGTATGTATGTCCTTTTTGTAATTCGAATCTTGCTAAGGTTTCTTCAATAATGTAGTTTTTTAGTTCATTAACTAAAGTATAGTTGTGGGCACCAACTTTTTTATATGCTAAAGAGTGAATTGTACTAACAAATAAATTGCTTAATTGATAATCTTTTAGTTTTTGGCTTAATGATATTTGTAAAGATTTATTATATGCTAAGTATAAAATCTTTTTATCTGGATGTTTTTTTACGTACTCAAGTAGGGTGGTTGTTTTACCGCTTCCTGCTACTGCGTTTATTATAAAAGAGTCTTCTTTAGCATCAAGTATGCTTATTTGTTCTTGGGTTAAATTCATTGATGGAATAATATCTAAAAATTTGTTTACAAATAGTAAATCTTATAAATCAATACTACAACTAACAATAGCATGGTCACTATTAATAAGTGAACCATTTTTATTATCTTTTAAATGAAAATCATCTACATCATAATTTGAAATTTTATTAAGACTTTTACTTACTAAAATATAATCAATAATATTTCCTTCACTTTTATAATAAGAGGTATATTTTCTTTTGTTATTGTTTGTTAAATCAAAGGCATCTATTAAATCAAATTCATAATTTTCTTTTATTTCATTGTTTTGTAATATGTCATTTAAATAGTCATTTGATTTTATTACATCTAAAGAAAAACTATTTAGTTTATCGTTAAAATCTCCAAGAACTATTACGTTTTGATTTTTATTCAAAGATTTTTTTATATCTTCTTTTAAGTACCTAAGTTCTAAAAACCTTTGATATAAAGCTGAAGTTTTATTTTCTAAGTTGTTTTTGTTTTTTTCATACTTTTCTTTGAAAGTATTATTTATTGTAAATTTATGTTCAAATTCATTTAATCTATTTGATTTTAGATGAACACAATATATCCTTAAAGTAGTTTCATTTATACAAACATCAACTTTTATAGGAATTCTTGAAAAAGTAAAACTTTCTTTAGAATTACTACTTTCTACTTTAGATATATTTTTTATTTTAAGTTTTGAAGCTAAAGCAACTACACATGTTTCATATATGTTTTTATTTAACTTTGCATTATCTACTATTGCAAAATACTTGTATCCAGACTCTAAACAAAGTTTTTTTAGTTCTTCACTTGAGAAAACCTCTTGAAAAGCTACTATATCTGAGTCTAAGTTTTTAAGCTTTTCTTTTATCCACGTTGTTTTTTTCTTCCAAACTTCAGGTGTATGTTTCTCTTTTTTAGTGTAGTATGAATATTCGGGACTGCAAAACTGGAATAAATTTATTGTTGTAATTTTCAAAATACCTTCTTTAATGCTATTTTTCTATGATAGAATCATATAGAATTTAAATTAAGGAGTATATTATGCCAATGACAAAAATAGAAGTAAAAAGTTTTAAACTAGCTCATTCATCAAATGATGTTGTGAAAATTCAACATATTGAGAAACCTTATGGAGAGTTTAGTAGTCCTGTTGTTAATATTGCAATTTTTAAAGATGAAGATGAAAAAGTCTCAGAAATAGATATTCCTTATGATAATATTGAAGAGTTTTTTAAAGCTCTAAATGAATCAGTTGCTTTAGCAGATTCTATACCAAGAAGTAAAATTCATGATGAATTAAGTGCCTCTGTTGGTGGTGGACAGTAATTTTTACGTTTAATATCAATACATTTATTCTAAATACTAATCAATAAGTAAGAATATTCATTTTTATTTATGTAAATCTTTGTATACT
>JBDNBT010000127.1:0-9172 GCA_039767755.1 Sulfurovum sp. | reverse complement strand
ATACTTTACACCCAATACTGCCATATAGTAGTCTTTTGTATTGTCTAAATCAATTCTATTATCATTGAAACCGTATTCAATATGAGTATAGATTTTTGGATAATATTCTGAATTTACCATGTTGATATTTTTTTTCATTGCTAGTGTGTTTATTTCTTGCATTTTAAATTCATCTCTATTTTTTATGGCTTCATTATAAAGATTTTCAATAGAACTAATATTAAAATTGATGTGTTTCATACTCTTAACATCTGTAATAGCATCATCTGTTGTTAGAAACTTTAAATAAGAAATTGCTATGTCAAAACTATTTTGAGCTTCTATTAATCTTGAGTTTACATTTAGTTCATGTACTTTTGCTTGCTTTACATCTATTTTAGTTACTAAGCCTTCTTTGTGAAATTCATTTGCTTGTTTAACTACAAAAGTGATAGCTTCTTTTGTTTTGTTTACTGCACTTATGAACTCTTTTGCTACAACTGCTGCGTTATAAGCTTTTAATACTTCATAGGCTATTTGTTTTTTGTTTAAATTTAATTTTAATTCATTAGCTTTTGTCTGAAGCTTTAAAATATCTTTTTGATTTGATACTTTAAACCCTGTGAATATAGGTAAAGTGTATGATATTTTTGAAATAAAGTTATTTCTATCATCTGGATTATTTAAAGGATTGTCAAAAAAATCTGAACTACTATCTACTTCCCTTGAAGAAAGTTTAGAGTTAAACACATATCCAGCATGGTTTGTTTTACTAGCCTCATGACTAAATTCCACCTTGCCTAATTGCACACCTAATATTTCTTTAGAATTTTCATTTGAAATATTAATATCTAGTTGATTGTTTTTAATCTGCTTGTTGTTTTTTAAAGTTTCTTCTAAAGCTTTATCAAAATCTATAGTTTGAGCAAAAAGAATAGTTGATGATGCAATAAATGATAATATAATTTTATTCATTTTATAACCTTCAATTATATTAAATAATTCTAAGAATTATAGCATATCTTAACTAAAGAATAATAAGATTTTATTATAATATGATTTCAGCTGAGTAAGTATCCTGTGATGAATATTAGTTCTTCTTTTGGATATATCCTAAATCATATAGTTTATCATATATTTTACTAGTGATAGCTCCTGCTGCACTTCCACCATGCCCACCATGTTCAACCATAACTGTTACTACATATTTAGGATCTTTATATGGTCCATAAGTAGTAAGCCATGCATGAGATCTATGGTAATATTCAAGTTCACTTTCTTTCATTCTTTTTTTCTCTGATTGAGGTATACCAACAACTTGAGCAGTACCTGTTTTACCTGCTAAAGTCACTTTACTATTTGTATAGTTTTTAGCTGTACCTTTTGGGTGATTCATAACATCATACATCCCTTTTCGTACAATATTTAAGTTTTTCTTATCTGTTTTTATTAAAATTGGTTCTTTATAATGATCTTTGTGGAAATGTGGAGTAGGGAGTTTTTCTGTTGCTAGAAAGGCTGTATATCTTGCCATTTGTAATGGGCTTACAAGCATGTGTCCTTGACCAATTGATGTAATAACTGTCTCACCTACATACCAGGGTTTATTGAATTTTTTTAATTTCCAATTTTTATTTGGATTAATTCCATAAAATTCATTATTTAAATCAACACCTGTTGGTTTACCAAATCCGTATTTACTTAAAGTTTCAGATATTGAGTTGATACCTGTTCTTAAGCTTCCCTTGTAATAAAAGTCATCACAACTTTCTCTTATAGCCTTTCTAAAGTCAACTAAACCATGACCTTTTTGTTTCCAACATCTAAAGTTTCTATTACCAATCTGAATAGAACCTGTACAATTTACTTTGAAATCATCTTTTATTCCATTTTCTAAAAACGATAAGCTAACACCCATTTTTATAATAGAACCAGGAGGGTAAAGTCCATTTGTAATTTTGTTAGTGAATGGATGATTAAAGTCATTTCTCATATCATTCCACTCTTTAACACCTATTCCATTTACAAAAATATTATTATCATATTCGGGAAAAGAAGCAGCAGCCAAGAGTTCACCATTGTGTGCATCCATAACAACAACAGCTCCACTTTTTTTATCAAAAATATCATGGATATATTTTTGTAGTTTTATATCAAGGGTTGTTTTTAAACTTTTTGTATGATTAGGTTCTTTTACTTCAAGTACATCAAGTTCTTCATTTATAGCATTAACTTTTATATTTTTAAAACCAATTTCACCTTGAAGATCATCGTTGTAATATTTTTCTAAACCATTTTTCCCAATAATCCCCGTATAATTTGAAAGCTCATTTTTCATATTATCCATTCTTGAGGATTTACCAATATATCCTATTATATGTGCTGCTATACTTTTATATGGATAGTATCTTTTACTTGAAGCATCAACTTTTAAATTTTTATTTGCAGAAAAAACAGTAAATTTGGGAAAGAAATCATCGTAATCTATATAATCAATTACTTTTACAAATTCATGATTATAGGGAGAGTTGTTTTTCTTGTATTCCCTTAAAAGTTTTTCTTTTTCATATTCTGGAAAGTGACTAATTATAAAATCTATAGTCTCTTCTAAATCTTGTTTTGTTTTATATCCACCTAAATGAGGTTTAATTGCTATATAAAAACCTAAGTTATTAATGGCAAGTTTTTCACCATTTCTATCTTCTATCATTCCTCTAACAGGTACAATTGGTACTTTTTTTATGTAATTGTTTTTTGATAATTCTTCATAATATGTATTAGATTTGATACTTAAGAAAAAAACTCTTCCTAAAAGTAAAATTACAATTACAACTATTAGTAAGTATATTAAATTTAATCTATTAGTCAAAGTAAAACTCCCAATAAAAATGCATCAACTAACAAGTTAATTAGCAAGGTGAAATACAATATTTCACTAAAACTTGTGTTGATTCCCCAAGTCAAATATAAAACAGCGTAGAAAATAGTAATATTTACATATTTATTATTTTTATTAAAAAAGTTAAATCTACTTACTAAAGGAATTATAAATACATATAAGAACATAGATATGATTGATAAGGTAAACATTTTTAATCCCATATTATATTCTAGTATGGTAAACGTCATGATAACAACTATGAGTGAGTAATAATATTTATTTTTAAGAGCTACGTAAAACATTAAGAATATAAATCCACTAAAAGTAATCATTAAAAAATAGGCACTAAATATTGTGTTTACTAAAATAGCTGTGATACAAAATATAAATAAAAAGAATGGATTGTCTAATAAGTTTTTTGTTGTCATATAATTCTAAATTTTTATTTATTATATCTTCAATATGTTTATCTTTGCATAAATTTTATTAAACAAATGTAAGTACTAGTATTATTAAGCTTTTGTAATTGAATATATTATAAAAAATCTTACATTCTGTGATTTAAATTGATACTTACAAATTATTTTGATATCATACACAAAAATATAAAGGTTTTTTATGGCTAATATTAAAATCTGGCACAACACAAGATGCTCAAAATCAAGAAATGCATTTAAGCTTTTAGAAGATAAGAATTTAGACTTTGAAGTTGTAGAATATTTAAAAGTAGTACCATCAAAAGATGAATTGAAATTAGTATTGTCTCAACTAAATATTTCTGCTAAAGAACTTTTAAGAACAGGTGAAGCTGTGTATAAAGAACTGGGTTTAAAAGATGTTAGTGATGAAGAAAAACTTATAGATATGATGCTTGAAAATCCTAAATTAATCGAAAGACCAATTATCGTTAAAAATGGTAAAGCTGTAATAGCAAGACCAATTGAAAACCTTGAAGAGCTTTTAAATCAATAATATGCACGAAAAACAAAAAAGAATAAGATACATAAGAGTTGTAGAAAAGTTTTTTACTAGAACAGTATCATTGCTTAAAATGCCTGAATTTAATCATGAAAAGTTTATAGAAAGAACCCTGAAAAACTATGAAGATATGAATAGAGTTGATAAGGTAGATTTACACTCAAACTATTACAATATGCTTCATGCTTTTATAAATCAACTTTTAATGTATGTAAAAAATCATAGTAAAGATTTTGAAGATGAGAAATCAAACTTATTAAAAGAAGCAAATATAATTCAAAAAGAGAAGAAGAAAAGCGCCTATTCTAAGGATAAGCACAAGAAAAATAAATTTGATGACGGATATTAATGTCACAAGCTACAAAAAGCAACTCTACACAAACTAACGGCCAAGAAAAGGTTTTTAAACTTTCAGGAGTTTTAAAAAAAGTTCTATACAAAAATGAAGAAACTAGCTACATAATTGCAGTGCTTGAAAACAATCAAAAAATTTGCGGTAACTATTTTGATACTGATATTGAAAAAATAGTCGGAGAAGAAATACTTTTAACTGGTAATTGGACTAACCATAAAAAATATGGTGTACAATTTGAGTTTGATACTTTATCTATAAAAGAAGCAGAACTTTATTTTTTCCTAACTAAAATAGTAAAGGGTGTAGGAAATAAGTTTGCAAAAGAATTACTTGAAAAGTATTCTGAAAAAGAACTAATCGAGATTTTAAATAATAATCCAAATGAACTATTAAAATTTAAAGGTATAAAAGAAAAAAAACTAAATACCATAGTTCAATCATGGCAAAAGTTCAAACACTTAAGAGAGCTTGGTTCATTTTTAGGTAAATATGGTGTAACTTCAAATTTAATTACTAAAATATATTCAAATTTTGGAGAAGTTCAAAATTTAATAGAAAAAATTAAAGATAATCCATATATTCTAATAAACATAAAGGGAATTAGGTTTAAAAAAGCTGATGAAATAGCTAAGTCTTTAGGGATAGATCCTAAAAGTGAATTTAGAATTATGGCTTGTTTAAACTTTACTTTAAAAGAGTACTGTGATAATAACGGTAATTCTTCAATAGATAAATTTCATTTATATAAACTTTTAGATGAACAACTAAGATTTGATAACCAAGAAGCCTTATATGAAAATGCTATGGCAAAACTCATAGTTGAAGAAGATATATTTTTAACAAAAGAAAATAGATATTCTTTATCTAATTTATATTGGGCTGAAAGAAATATTTTAGACTTTTTTAAAAGAAGAAAAGACGATAAAAACAGAAAAATAAACGCTGATTTTAATAGTTATCTTGAAAAAAAAGAGAATACTTTAGGTTTTACTTTAAGTACAGAACAAAAAAGAGCAGTTGAGTTAATAAACGATGGTCACAAAACTTTATTTCTTATAGGTTATGCAGGAACAGGTAAATCAACATCAAGTAGGGCCATACTTGAGTTACTTGAAGAGGTATATAGTTTTGATGATATTATGACTATAGCTTTAAGTGGCATAGCCTCACAAAGAATTTCAGATACAACGGGTTATAACTCTTGTACTATTCAATCGTTACTTATGAAACATAAAGAACAAGATTTTTTTCCTCAAAAAGTAATTTTACTTGATGAGGCTTCAATGGTAAACTCAGTTACCTTTAATCAAATAATTTCAAAAATAGATGATGACACTACTTTTATAATAGTTGGAGATGATGGGCAATTACCTGCTATTGGAGCAGGGAATATACTAGCTGATAGTATAAAATATGAATTAGCACCAATATGTAAACTAACAAAAATATATAGACAAAATGAAAATCAAGCCATAGCATTAATAGCAAATGATATTAGACTAGGAAACTTGCCTGAGTATCAAAATGAATATGATGACTTTGCTTTTGTTAATGTATCAATGAAAAACTATTATGCTCAAAAAAACTCTTTATCACAAAGTGATTTTAGTGAGCAAAGAGTGGAGTTATCTACGCTTATTTTAAATAATATTTTAAATATAGCATCATCTTATATACAAGAATATTACGATCTTATAAAGAAAAAAGAAATAAATAATGCCCTGACTCTTTTTCAAGTAATTACACCCATGAAAGGTGGAACTTTAGGTGTGGACAATTTAAATATACAGTTGCAAACTTTATTTAACCATACAAAATCTAAAGCGCTTGAAACAAAGTTAGGTAAGTTTAAAATCACCGATAAAGTAATACATATAAAAAATGAAAATATGCGTGCTCAAACTATGAATATGTATAAAACAGGTTCAACTGATTTTCTTGAAAAAAGAGTATTTAACGGACAATTAGGACTAATAATCAAGTTAGATTTTGATGAAGAAAAATGTATTGTTTTATATCCAAATGATGATATGGTAGTATTTTATGATTTTGATAATATTATTTCACTCATATCTTTAGCCTATTGTTTAACAATTCACAAAACTCAAGGAATGGAGTATGAAACTGCTTTAATTCCTATGAGTTTTTCTCACTATATTATGCATAATACTAAGCTTTTATATACAGCAATTACTAGAGCAAAGAGTATGTGCTATATTGCAGGTGAAGAACAAGCTTTTGAAACTGCATGTAAGAAATTAGAGATTACCATTAGAGAGTCTGTAATTAATGATTTACTTTCAAATGAGAGTAAAATTAATAATGAAATATTATCTGACCTAGAGCTTTTAGAAGATTAACTTTTTTAAAAGAATTTTTTTTGTAATATATCTTAAATTTTTAAGAGGATATTAGTTTATGATAACTTGGATGCAAAGACATAAAAGATGGCTTGTAATTACTATATGGATTAGTACAATTGCCTTTGTAGGTGCTGGTTTTGTTGGATGGGGTTCTTATGATTACGGAAAACAAGATGGTGCAGTTGCAATAGTAGGGGATAGAGAAATCTCTGTAGAAGAGTATCAAGAAGAATATTCGTCATTATACGGTCAATATGCAAGGTTATTTGGAACTTCATTTAATGAAGAAATGGCTGATCAACTTAAATTAAAAGATATGGCTTATCAACAAATTATTCAAAAAAATCTAATATTATCATTTGCAGATAGTTTAGGTTTAGCTGTAACTGATGAAGATATAGCAAAACAGCTTATTAAATATGATGCATTCTTAAAAGATGGAAAGTTTGATAAAGAAACTTATATAAAAGTTTTAAATCAAAATAGAATGACTCCTGTTGATTTTGAAGAATCTTTAAAAAGAGGCATTTTATTAACTAAAGTTCAAGAATTGTTTGTTTTAAATCCATCTTTAGCTGAAGTTGAAAACTTAAACTCTTTATTATTTATGTCTAATGATATTGAATATAAAATTATTTCAAAAAATGAAATCAAAGTATCAGTTACTGATGAAGACTTAATGAAATATTGGGAAGAAAATAAAAATAACTACATGTCTGAAACTAAATATAAATTTTCATTATCAAGTTTAGATATTACAGCTTCTAATCCTAGTTTAGGTGAAATAGAAGATTACTATAATAAATACAAAAATGATTATAGATATGAAGATGGAAAAATCAAATCTTTAGATGATGCTAAGGCTGAGATTTTAAAAGCAATTGATGCAAAAGCAGTTAAAAAAGAAGCTTTAAGAACTTACTTATCACTTAAAAAAGGTGAAAAAGAGTTTACTGTAAAACAAGAATTTGATTTTTCTAAACTTCCATATTCAAATGAAAATAATTTAGCTATTACAAATGCTAAAAAAGGTGATATCTTAAAACCTATTTTAACTAACAACAAATATGTGATTATAAAAATTGATGATATTATTGAACCTACACCTTTAGCTTTTGAAGTTGTAAAGACAAGTGTTAGAAACGACTACTTATCTGTTAAAAAAGATGAAGTATTAGAAACTAAAGCAAATGAGATGTTAAGTACATTTACAGGAACTAAAGCTTCAAATATAACTAGAGATTCATTAAATGATCTAGCAGGTTTAAATGCACAAGAAGCTGGTGAATTTTTAAACAAAATGTTTGCAACTAAATCTAAAACGGGTACAGTTTCATTAGAAAATAAAGTTGTATTGTTTAAAGTTTTAGATTCAAATCTTGCAAAAGTTGATAAATCAAAAAATGAGATTGTAGAAAGTACTCTTTTAAACTTACAAGATAAAGAAATTATGGAGAATCTAGTTAAATCATTAGAAACTCTATATGAAGTTCAATCATCAATTGATACAAAGGAATAAAAAGTGAATAATACTCTTTTAGCTATAGACTTTGGTTCGTCAAGTGTTAAAGCTGTTATTGCTAAACCTGATATGGAATATAATATTGGAATACTTGGAATTGGTACCCAAAAAAGTCAGGGTATAAATAAGGGTATAATTACAAACATTGAAGATGCAGCTAATAGTATTAGAGATGCAGTTTTAATGGCAAAAAAGAATACTCAAGAAAACATAGATAATACAGTAGTTTCTATTTCTGGTAATCATACAAAAAGTATAAGAAGTTCAGGTTCTGTTAATGTACCTAATGGACTTATAACAGAAACAGAAATAAATCAAGTTATGCAAATGGCTCTATATAATGCGACTATTGTTCCTGAATATGAAGTTATACATGTAGTTCCAATTCATTTTAAAGTTGATGATACAGTTGATGTTGATAATCCACTTAATATGAATGGTTCAAGACTTGAAGCCTCTGTATTTATTGTTACAGCTAAAAGAACTTCGCTTACAAATATAAAATCTGCTTTAAATATTTCAGGTATTGATAATTGTATTTTTGTTTTAGATGGTTATGCATCTGCTATGGCTCTTTTAGATTCACAGCAAAAGAAGTTTGGAGCGACTGTAGTAAATCTTGGAGATTCAACAACTGAGTTTGTATGCTTTAAAGGTAATGCTTTAATCTTTAATGGCTTTATTCCAGTTGGATCAAGTCATATTACAAATGACTTATCTGAAATGCTTCATACACCACCAGCTGCTGCTGAAAAGTTAAAAATAGACTATGGATCACTAATTAAAGATTATAGTCCTAAAAATGACTTAGGTATAACAAAAGTTAAGATACCAAGAATAGGTGATGAACACACTACTAGTGAAGTTGCTTTAGAGAGTATCCAAACAATTATTCACGCAAGAGTTGAAGAGGTTTTGATTTTAATAAGAAATAATCTTAAAAAATCTGGTTTATTGGATAATATTGGGTCAGGTATTGTTATAACTGGTGGTATGAGTGATTTAGATGGAATGAAAAGTTTAGCTCAAGCTGTGTTTGTACAACTCCGTTCTGTAGAAAGGCTAACGAGCCTGATAATTCGCCGGTGAACTTT
>JBDNBT010000126.1:0-8352 GCA_039767755.1 Sulfurovum sp. | reverse complement strand
CAGAGTGTAAAAAAGATCTATGAGGCTTTAGATAATGAAGAAGCTGTTATTATTTTTCCTGCTGGAGTTGTTAGTAGAGCAACAACAAAAGGTATAAAAGATTCAGTATGGAATAAAGGTTTTTTAAACTTTGCAAAAAATACAAATGCCCCTATTCTTCCAATATTAGTTGATGCAAAAAATTCAAAAACATTTTATACCATTTCTATGATAAATAAAACTTTTTCAACTATTCTTTTATCCCATGAAATGTTTAATAAAAGATCAAAAAGAATAAATATTAAAATAGGTAAAATCATTTCAAATGAACATATCTATCCTAAGGGTATTGAGAAAAAATATATAGTGAATTTATATAAAAAGCATTTATATGCTTTAAAAAAAGCAAAGAAATCTTTCTTTCAAACTCAAAGTGCCATAGCTCATCCTGTTAATAGAAAAGATCTTATTTTAGAATTAAAAAAATCTAAATTAATAGGTAAAACTAAAGATGGTAAAAAAATCTACCTATATGATTATGTTGATGATTCTATTGTCTTAAAAGAATTAGGAAGACTTAGGGAACTATCTTTTAGAAAAGTTGGTGAAGGCATAAATAAAAAAAGAGATACAGACAAATATGATATTTATTATCAGCATATTATATTATGGGATGATAAAGACTTAGAAATAGTTGGTTCATATAGAATTGGAAATAGTGATTTTATATTTAAAAATATAGGAGTAAAAGGTTTTTATTCTAATACACTTTTTAAATTTCATGAAGAGTTTACACCATATTTAAAAAACTCAATAGAGCTTGGTAGAAGTTTTGTACAACCTAAATATTGGGGAACTAGGGCACTTGACTATTTATGGTATGGTATTGGAGCATATTTAAAAAACAATCCACAAATAAAATATATGTTTGGTCCTGTATCTATGAGTGCAAGTTTTCCTAAAACAGCAAAAGATATGATGACATATTATTATACACACTATTACAGTCACAAACAAAACCTTGTAAGATCAAGACTTCCATATGTGTACTCAAATAAGTTTGATGAAATCAAATCTACTTTTAATAATCTTGATAAAAAAGAAGACTTTAGACTATTAAAATCAAGTCTACAAAATATGAATTGTTCTGTTCCTACTTTATATAAACAGTATAGTGATATAGCTGATGAAAATGGTGTATTTTTTTGTGATTTTAATGTTGATACAAATTTTAGCGATTGTATTGATGGGTTTATTTTAGTTGAAGTTGATAAGATAAAAGATAGTGCTAAAAAAAGATATATAAGTTAGAAAGTATCAAAACTAGAGAAAAAAAGAACTAATCTTTTTTTCTTAACTAAACTAGTCTAGCCTACAGTACATAACCTCATCAACAACAGCCCTTGCCACTTGATCTGTTTGAACAATAATATGTTCTAAGTGTAAACCTTCTAACATATCTTTTTCTTTATTTGTATTAACAGTAACGATTGTCTTTGTATTGTGTGTTAACTCATCAATTGCTTCACAAATTAAGTGAAGAACCTCAGGGTTATTAACAGCAACAATAACAGCAGAAGCATCTTCTACATTTAAAGAACTTAATATATGTTTTTGTGCTGCATTACCAAATACAATAGGCTCACCCTCATCAAGTCCCCTTTGGAAAAACTTCATATTATGCTCTAATATCACGTACTCTTGTCCAAATGTTTTTAACTGTCTAACAATTGCTCTACCAAATCTACCATAACCTAAAACAACAACATGGTTTTTTAAGTTTTGATCAACATTATGTATATTTCCTGTTTCAAGCATGATGTCTTCTGGTACTAATTTAGAAGCTGCCCATGATAATTTCTTTAAAATAACAGGAGTTAAAATCATAGAAATTACAATAGTAACTATTAGTATTTGTGAATATTGTTGATCTACTAAATCTTTACTTCTTGCTAATTCTAAAATAGCAAGTGAAAACTCACCAATTTGAATTAAAGATAAAGCCGTTTTAAAAGCCACTCTTTTATTATCTTCATACCTTACTAACCAATAAATAATTGTATATTTTAAAGCAAGTAAAATTGGAAGTAAAATTAATATAATCCAAATGTATTCATAGATTACAGTAAAGTTAATTTGCATACCTACAGTAATAAAGAATACACCTAATAAGATATTTCTAAAAGGAATAAGATCAGCTTCAACTTGATGTTTGAACTTTGTTTCAGCTATTAACATACCAGCTACAAATGCACCTAAAGAATAAGTAAATCCAAAGTAATGCGCCATATAAGATGATCCAATTGCTAAAAGTAAAACAGATGCTACAAATAGCTCTTCATTTTTTGTACTTGATACATGAGTTAAAAACGGCTCTAATAAGTATTTACCACTAAAGTATAATATTGTTAAAAGTACAATTGCTGCAAGAATTGTTTTCCCAATCATGTACCCAACTGAATTATCCCCATTCATAGTAAAAAATGAAATCATTAACAGTATAGGAATTACTGCAATATCTTGCATGATTAAAATACCAAGTACTCTTCTTCCATGGGGTTTAGTTATTTCTTTTGTTTCATTGAAAGTCTTTAAAACAATTGCAGTTGAAGATAAAGATAAAGCTGCACCAATGATTATGGAAGTTTGTAATCCCATACCTAAAACAAAATATGAAATAGTAAATACAAATAAAGTCGTTACTAGTATTTGTAAACTACCTGTAAAAAACACTTCTCTTTTCATTTTCTTTAAGTGATCTAAAGAAAACTCTAAACCAATTGTAAACATTAAAAATACAACACCAAACTCTGCTATTTCTTTTAAGTCATGATTATTTACAGCATTGTGTAAGTCAAAAGCGTAGGCAATTATAGTACCTGTTAGAATATAACCTATAATAGTTGGTAAATGAAATTTTTTAAGTATTAAGTTAACAAATAAAGCGATTGTAATAGCAGAAACTATAATTCCTAGCATTTATTATTCTCCTGTTATTTATAATGCATTTGTTTATAACCTTCAAGTCTTTTTTTATAACTTGAGTTTAGCATTGCGTGTTTATTATCAAGAAAATCGATAGCTAGACATTCTTGATTGCCCCTACCAATTCTTCCTAAATATTGTACCAATCTTCCATAATAGGAAATTGGAGTTGCAAAAATTATTGTATTTAAATGGGGGAAGTCTATTCCTTCTCCAAAATATGAAGTAGTAGCTAATACAAGTGATTTTTCATTTACTAAACGCATGTTTTCAACTTGTTCTTTTTTATTCATACTTCCATGAATTGCTACATAATCTATTTCTTTTTCATTTAACATTGATTCTAAAACATTTATATGTTCAATTCTATCTGTTAAAATTAGAATTTTTCTATCAATATTTTCTATTATACTATTTAATATTAAATTATTTCTTTCATTATCTACACAAAGTTCATTTATTAGAGTGGAATAATTTGAACTCTCACTTTGAAATTGAGTTTTTACAATTTGAAGTTTATTATTGTGAGTCCTTTTCTTTTTGTACTCATAAGAAATTTCACCTAATTGATAAAATAAAATAGGTTCTAATGCATCTTTTCTATTTGGTGTTGCACTTAATCCTAAAATATATTTTCCAGCAAAGCTTTTGATTATTTGTTCAAAAGTAACTGCTGGAATATGATGGCATTCATCAACTATTACAAATGAATAGTTTTTGATTATTTCAGGTTGGTTTTTCAAACTTTGCATAGTAGCTACATCAATTACACCATTCAATGTATTTTTACTTTTACCTAACATTCCTACATCTTTTTTTGTGTATCCGAAATAATCAACAAATCTTTGTATCCATTGGGTTAAAAGCATATTTTTATTAACTACTATTAATGTGCTACATGCTCTTTCTTCAAACATCTTTGCACCAATTAATGTTTTTCCAAAACCTGGAGGTGCTACACATATTGAAAAGTCTGTTTTACATATTTGTTTTATAGCCACATCTTGTTCTGGCCTTAATGTAAATTTCACTTTTTTTGTTTCTACTGTTTTTATAGCTCTTTTATCCTCAATATTAAACTCAACTCTATTTTGCTCTAAAAAATCAAATACTTTATTATAAGTACCACGGGGCATCATAAGGTATGTATCATCTTCATCAAATCCATTTATTACTCTTGGAGTATTATATAAAGGCTTTCTTAATTGCATTAAAAGTTTAATTTGAGGATTTTCAAAGGATGCAAATGATTTTAATTTTTTTAAAAAAGATTTTGATAAATCTTTAGTTGGTATATAAATAAAATCATATAATTTTATATCTAATTTAAAACTAGGAAACTTAATATCTTCAAACTCTTTTATAATCTCATGATTTAAATTATCACTAAATCTTAAAACAAGCTCTTTTGGTGTTTTAAATACAGTGTTTAAAACTTGCCATTGGTTTTTATATATTTTATTTGTATTTGAGTCTATGAATATTGTTTTATTTTTATTTCTATACTTAAGCTGTAAAGGAAGTTCTAAAGCTGCACCTAAACTTTGTTTAGTAGCAAAGGGTTTATTTGGAAATGTTTTAGCACTTATATTTGCTTTATTTAAAATATAATTAGCAAAATTAAACACATCTTTTGAAGCAATCATTTCTTCAAAAAATATCCATGCTAAAATAGAATTTTTTGAGTTTATTTCATAGTATGCTTTTATACCCAAAGAGTTTAAAGCAATTTGTAAAGCAAATTTATCTTCATCTATTATTTCAAATACTAAAAATTTACATTCGTTATTTTGATTTATAGAATAAGTGGCAAAATGTTCATTTCCCCTTAAATGCTCTTCTATTTTATCATCAGTAAAAGGAATAAAATCTTCTTTTTGAAAGGTTTTAGACAATGGATAAAAGCTCTCTTTAGTTTTATCAGCACTTATCCATTTTCTAGCAAATATATCAAATCTACCTATAAATAGTGATTTAAATATTTCTATTTTTTCATCTTTTGTAAAATCTGTTTTTTTAGATTTTTGTTTTTCTATTTCAAGTAAGCTTTGTTCTAATAAAAGAATTTTTTCTTCTATTTGCTTTTTTTGATTGTATAGTTCTTCTAATTCAAGTTTGATATTTGCCATAATTATAAAGTGTAATCTAAATCATCTAAAAATTTCTCTACAACCATAAAGGAACCAAAAACTAAATACTCTTTTTTATCATCAAATGAAGTTTTATCTAAATCTTTTAACTCTTTTATATTTAGATCTTTTACTATACTTTGAATATCACTTTTAGAGGCTATTCTTTCATCATTTACTTCTATTATATACATATCATCGATAATAGGTTTTAATATATTTAATACTTCTTTAAAATCTTTATCTTTATATGAATTATAAATCAAAGTTACTTTTTTATCTTTAAACTCTTCATATATAACTTTAGCAGCAAGTGGATTATGACCTACATCAATAGTTATGTTTGAAGCTATTTTTTGACATCTACCTTGAAGCTTTACATTATCAAAAAGCTCTATTTGAATTGGAAGTGCTAATTCATTTAAACATTCTATTACTAAATGCAAATTTCTTTGAAGATATTTAGGAATTTTATTACTAAAGTCATACTTATCAAATTCTTCTATGACTTTTATTTCTATATTAGTATTTCGTTCATTTTGAATTTGTTTTTTAACTTCATATGCCATATCTTTAACACAACTATGTACTTGATAGCCTAATAACATTTTTGTATCCACAGAACGCATTTTTGTAGTGGCTATTGCTTTAACCGTATTACCTAAAAAAGCTTGGTGGTCTAAGTCAATTGTAGTAATTAATGATAGATCATTTCTTATAATATTTGTTGCATCAAACTCTCCACCAAGTCCTGCTTCAAGTACAAGATATTCTACATCTTTTGATAAATATAAAGCTAAAAGAGTAGTATATTCAAAGTAAGTTAGTATCTTTAATGACTCATCATCATAAATAGAAAGTAAAAATTTATGGGCACTTTCTAGAATAGTGTCACTAACATCGCTTCCATTTATCCAAATTCTTTCATTAAAGTTTTTGATATGAGGTGAACTATAATGTAAAACTTTTTTATCAATTTGATTTAAATATGATGATAGATATCTTCCTGTACTACCTTTTCCATTAGTACCAACTATATGAATAACGTAAGGAATATTTATATGTGCAGATAATATTTTCCAAGACTTTTGTACATATGAAAAATCAATTTTATCATAGTACATAGTCTTGTAGTTTAAAAACTCTACAAGATTAAGAGTTTTTAAATTCATGTTATTTTTCTTTAAAAGATTGTACAGCTATACTAGAGATTACATTTCTTAAAGCATCATCAGATGCAGATTTGATTGATTCATATCTTTTTGTATCACTGATAACAGTTCCATCTTCAATTGCAAAGGTATCTTCACCACTTACAGAGAAACTTTTCTTAGCTTTTTCATTTACTTTTTGGTATGTAACATTAATAGATACAGTAGTTTTAAATACTTTATTATATCCATCTTTATCATATTGAAGTACTGATAATGAAGCACTATTTAGTTTTACTTCCATAACCATATCAGCTAAATCTCTATCTTTTACAACATTTGATTCTAGTCTATGAATAATCAAATCACTCAAAGCATCTTTTATTAAAACTGAGTTTTTTGGATCTTCTAAATTTACAATTAGTTTTACATAAACATTACCACTTATTTCTTCTTTTGCATAATGTGTAGTAGGTTTATAAGAACATCCTACAGATATAAATACAATAAAAGTTACAATAATAAATCTTTTAAAAAGTGATAACGTCATTTTACTTATCCTTTGATAACTAAGTTAACTAATTTATTAGGTACTACAATCTCTTTTATGATTTCTTTACCTTCAAGCCATTTTGTAGAATTTTCTTTAGCAATTGCTAAAATCTCTTCTTTACTAGCACTTGGACTAACTTCAATCTCTGATCTTTTTTTACCATTGATTGTAATCGCTAAAACAATAGAATCCATAACAAATACTTCTTCTTTTACTTCAAGTACTTCATCAAAGTTTTTATTATCAAATAACTCTTTTGAAACTTCCCAACATGCATGTGGAATAACAGGTTCTAATATGTTTGATAATACATAGTAACCCTCAGCCCATACGTCTTTGTTGTTTTGTGCTTGTAAAGCATTTAAAGCTTCCATAGAAGCTGCAATTAAAGTATTGAAAGCATATGTTTTAGCAAATACTTCATTTGATTTTTTAAGTGCCTCATAAACTTTTTTTCTAGCTTCTTTTTCTTCTTTTGTTAAACTACTATGGTCTAAATTTTTAAAGTTCATAGAGTTATTAACATCTACATTTGTAGTTCTTTCAAAGAACTTTTTAATAAATTTAAATGACCCTTCAACAGCACTATCATTCCACTCTAACTCTTTAGTTGGTGGTGCAGCAAAAAGAATAAACAGTCTGGCTGTATCAGCTCCATATTTCTCAATTAATAAATCAGGATCAACAACATTTCCTTTTGATTTACTCATTTTAGCTCCATCTTTTAAAACCATACCTTGAGTAAGTAGTCTTTTAAATGGTTCGCTTGATTCTGTGTAACCTAAGTCCCTTAAAACTTTTGTGAAGAATCTAGCATATAATAAGTGTAAAATAGCATGTTCAATACCACCAATATATTGATCTACATCCATCCAGTATTTACTGTCTTCTTTAGAAATACCTTCTGTTTCCCATTTCTTGTGATTAGTTGCATATCTTAAAAAATACCATGAAGATTGTACAAATGTATCTAATGTATCTGTTTCTCTTAATGCATCTTTTCCACACTTAGGACATGCACAATGCTTCCATGTAGGATGAGTATCAAGAGGATTACCCTCACCTGTTATTTCAACATCTTCTGGTAGAGCAATTGGTAAGTTCTCAGATTTCTCAGGTACTAATCCACAATCATCACAATGAACAAATGGCATTGGTGCACCCCAATATCTTTGTCTTGAAACTCCCCAATCTCTTAATTTAAAATTGATTTGTTTGTTTCCATGTGAGTTTTGTTGGAAGTGATAAATAATAGCTTTTTTAGCTTCTGTATTTTTTAGATTAGAAAAACTTTCTGAGTTTATTAAAACACCAGTTCCTGTAAATGCTTCTAATAAAGGTGCATCATTATCTTCACAGTTTGCATCTTGGATTACTCTTTTAATAGGTAAGTTATACTTCTTAGCAAACTCAAAATCCCTTTGATCATGAGCAGGTACAGCCATAACAGCACCTCCACCGTAAGAACTAAGTACAAAGTTTGCTACCCAAACAGGTATTTTTTCACCAGTCAATGGATGCATAACATCTATTTCTAATGAAATTCCTTCTTTAT
>JBDNBT010000125.1:0-10803 GCA_039767755.1 Sulfurovum sp. | reverse complement strand
TTTAATAAATACTTTACTTCATTATTCTTAATTTCAATTATCGAAAAAAAGCTCTCAAATTTTATGTAGTATCTACCTTCATTTTTATTCTCAAGATACTCTATATTTATTTTTCTACCGTTTTGTATCCATTCCAAAGAACCTGTGTAAGTATTTTCATCTAAATCTAAATACTCTAAAGGATTTAAACCTTTTTCATTTTCATATTTAAACTCACCTTCATTAAGTCTTTCTAAATAAGATAAGGTACCTTTAACATCTAGTTTCTCAAGTAATATTTGAGCCAAACTTCTTATATATGAACCTTCACTTACAGTTGATTCAAAGGTAATAAAAGGATGATTATAGTTTATAAATTTAGTGTCATAGATTTTCATTGATGACTTTTTCATCTCAAATTCTTTGTTTTCTCTAGCTAAATCATAGGCCCTTTTACCGTCAATTTTTTTTGCACTAAACTTAGGTGGTGTATATTCATGTTCACCTATTAGTTTTTGAATCTCATTTTTTAATAATTCTTTATCAACTTCTTTTGAGTCATTTATTTCATATACATTTTCTATATCTAAAGAGTGTGATTGTGTCCCTAGCCAAATTACAGCTCTATAACTTTTTGGAGTCTTTTTAAGATAGTTAAAAAGCTTAGAATACTGTCCAAAGGCTACAATCAAACATCCTTTAGCAAAAGGATCTAAAGTTCCACTAAAACCTGCTTTTTTATTTTTATATTTTCTTTTTATTTTATTAAGGTAACCATTAGAAGAAACAAACATAGGTTTATTAACCACTAATAGTTTATTTAATGGAGTTTTGTCGTAAAATCTTTTTTGCATTTAAATTAAAAACTAAATTTTTTCTACAAATGAAGAAAGAATATCTCTTACATTACCACCAAAATTGATCGTAAGTTTATAATCTTTTCCAGCTTTTACTGATTTTTGAACTCTACCCATACCAAATATTTTGTGTTGAACTAAATCACCTTTTTTATAGGCTGATTGTTTCTCAATAGTTAAACTACCTTTAATAAGACCACTTTCACTTAAAAACCTAGACTTAGTTAATTGGGCTCTTTTACCCTTATAAAACCTTGAATGAACAAAAGATAGTGTTAAGTTATCCATAGCTCTAGTAATAGCTACATAACCTAATCTTCTTTCTTCTTCCGTATCACTTCCATCGCCTATAAGTGGGAAAAAACCTTCTTCAAAACCTATAATAAATATATGTTTAAATTCTAAACCTTTTGAAGCATGAATACTCATCATAGAAACAGCTTCATTATAAAGTTCTTCATTTTGACTTTCTAATGCTATTTCATTTAAAAAATCTTTTAACTCTAAAGCTGGATTTTGAATAAAGAAGTCCCTAATATATCCATAAAATTCATCGATATTTCCTTGTCTATCAACACCATCAGGAAGGTTATCATATGATTTTCTATAATCAAATGTTTCCTCAAAAGCATCTAAAAATTTCATTTTTGATTCTTCAATTACTTCTTTTAAATCAATTATAGATGCTTCAAACACTTTTAATGTTCTTGCATTTTTCTTACCAACAATTGCAGCTAATTCCTCAGGTGTACTTTTAATAATCACATTAAACATTGAAATATCATTCTGTAAGGCATTTGCTTCAATTTTTTCAATAGTAGTTTTACCAATACCTCTTTTAGGTTTGTTTACTACTCTTTTAAATGAAAAATTATCATCGTTATTTGTAAGCATTCTCATGTAAGCAATTAAATCTTTAATTTCAGCTCTTTCGTAGAACTTCATCCCACCTACAAGTTTATAATTCATACCAGCTCTATTAAAACCTTCTTCAAGTGATCTTGAAAGTGCATTCACTCTAAATAATATTGCTATATCATTTGCACTTTCACCACTATCAACAAGTTTTTTTATATCATCAACTATTTTTCTAGTTTCTTCGTTTTCATCACCAGATTCATATACCCTGATGCTGTCACCTTTTTTTCTAGTTCCAACAAGTTTTTTACCTAATCTATCTCTGTTATGCTCAATAAGTTGATTTGCATGATCTAAAATAGTATCAGTAGATCTATAGTTTTCTTCAAGCTTAACAACAAATGTATCTTCAAAGTGCTCATTAAAATTTAAAATATTTTTAATAGTAGCACCCCTCCATCCATAAATAGATTGATCATCATCACCAACTACACAAAGATTATTGTGAGTTGAACATAATAGTCTTAAAAGTCTATACTGTAATTCGTTTGTATCTTGGTACTCATCTACCATAATGTACTGGTATTTTTGAGATGTTTCTTTTGCTAAGTTTTCATTTGCTAATAAAATTTTATAAGGCAATAAAAGTAAATCATCAAAATCAACTAGATTATTTTCTGCAAGATAGTTTTCATACTTTTCATATACATTTGCAATTTCTTGATAAAGTTTTAATTGCGCAGTTGCTTTTGCTTCAAGGGGAGATAAGAGTGTATTTTTATATTTTGAGATCTCAGATACTAATACAGAAGTAGTGATCTCTTTGTTTATTGATTTTATAATTCTTTTTTTGTCATCAGTATCTATAATAATAAAATTATTTTTTCTATTTAGTTCAGACATATGGAATTTTAAAAATAGTAATCCAAATTTATGGAATGTACAAAGTAATGGTGGAGTGTTTATATGTGCAGAATCAATTAATGCAAAAGCTCTTTCTCTCATTTCATTGGCTGCTTTATTTGTAAAAGTTAAAGTTAAAATAGATGAAGGATCTATACCAATTGAAATTAAGTACGCAAGTCTAGTTGTGATAGTTTTTGTCTTACCAGAACCGGCTCCTGCAAGAATAAGTAGTGAACCATCTATGTGCGTAGCTGCATCTTTTTGGGATTCATTAAGTGAACTAAGTAGTTTGTCTGACATTTTTATCTCCATAATAATAATATTATATCAAATGTAAACTAAATATGGAATTTGTTCTTTTAATTATTTTATTTATAAATTTTAGTTATAATTCTTAAAAAAATAAAATAGGGGAATAAATGTTATCAGACTTCTCAAAATTAGAAACATTTTTAGCAGTTGTAAGAGAAAAGTCTTTTTCAAAAGCTTCTGGTAAGCTTGGCATTTCTCAACCTGCAGTTACTCAACAAATGAAATATATAGAAGATTATTTAGATGTTCAAGTAGTTGACAGAAAGAAAAATGGTATTAAACTTACTAAAGAAGGGCAAATGCTTTTTAACATTGCTCAAAAGATAGAAAAGTGTGTATCAAATGCAGAAAAAGAATTATTAAAGATTATGAACAAAGATGTAACATTTGTATTTGGAGCATCATTTATAATCGGAAATTATATTTTACCAAGGTTTTTAAATAATCTTAAAGAAAACATCAATAATGAGGTATCAATAAATGTTTCAGTTTCACACGAAGCTATAGATGATTTATTAAATAAAAAAATAGATATAGCTTTAGTTGAAAACTATATTCCAAATGACGATTTAGTATATAGAGAGTGGATGGATGATGAAATTGTAATATTCTCAAATCAAGAACTTCCTAACAAATCTAAAGCAGATGATTTATTATCATTTAAATGGGTATGTAGAAATCCTGAATCTGAAACAAGAATTTTATTCAAAGAATCACTTGATAAAGCTAATTATCCAGATTGTGATACATTTAATGTAACTAGTGAAGTTACAAGTGCTACAACTATTGTACAAACAGTATTGCACTCGGATAAAAATGAAACTCCAACTGTTTCGATTGTATCAAGAAATGCTATTGAGTCACTTCTAAAAGCTAAAGCTTTACATGAATCAAGAATTGGAAATCATAAAATGATGAGAAAATTATATATTGTTCATAGAAAAGATAGAAAGCATGATGCGTTTATTGAAAATGTTGTTGATTATTTATTAAAATTAGCAAAAAGCCAAATAAAATAAAACTAAGCAAAAACTATAAAACCAGGATTTATTCCTAGTTTTATAAAATATTTTCACTAGTATTAAAGCTAGTAATTAAAGCCTTCTTTTTCTAAAGCCACTCTAATTTTTTTCATTTGTTGATGTTTATCTCTACACCATTGTGGTGATAATAATGTATCATCGTCTATTCCAGCAGTTATTCTTTGAACAGAAATATTATCAGGTAAATTTACTATAGATTTAACAACCGTATCAATATACAATTCTTCACTAATAGGCTCAAATCTTCCTTTTCTATATTCGTTTGTTAAAAGAGTATTTTTAACCACATATAAGGGATGGAATTTAATAGAATCCACATTCATTTCTAATGTCTTATTAAAAGTTTCAAGCATCATTTCTTGAGTTTCATCAGGTAATCCATAAATTAAATGTCCACATACATTTAATCCCTTTTCCTTACTTCTTTTAATCCAATATTCCATATTAGAAGCTGTATCGCCTCTATTTATTTTTTCTAAAGTTTCATCATAAAAAGATTGAATACCATATTCAACCCAAATCTCTTTATCCTTAGATAATCCAACTAAATAATCTAAAATTTCTTCAGTTACACAGTCAGTTCTTGTACCAATACTTAAACCTATAACATTATCAAAACTAAGTGCTTTTTCATATAATGCTTTTAGTGTTGGAAATGGTGCATAAGTGTTTGTAAAAGATTGAAAATATACTAGAAATTTTTTAGCACCAAATTTATTTTGAAGCCTTTTTTTCGTAGCTTCAAATTGCATTTCTAACTGTTGTAGTTGTTTATCTAAAAAAGGATTTTTATCAATTTTAGGGTTTAGTTTAAACTTTGGTTTTCTTTCTTGTAGATTAGGTGAAAATGAATCATTTTCACAAAATGAACATCCACCTTTAGCTACTGTTCCATCAATATTAGGACATGTAAATCCTGATATTGAAACGGGAACTTTATAAATCTTCTCACCAAATTTATTTTTAAAATACCTACCTATTGTTAATACGTTTTTTAATTCACTCATTATTTAGTTACGAAGTAATCTCCATTAAAGCTCTCTAGTGCGTAGTTTCTATCTTCACCAATTGCTTTAACTAAGTCATCAACTGAAAGGTAATCTAAAGAATCAGCTTCAATATAATCTTTAACTTCTTCTATAGACATATTATTAGAGATTAACTCTTCTTTATTAGGTGTATCAATACCATAATAACAAGGATATTTAATCTCAGGTGATGCTACTCTAAAGTGTACTTCTTTAGCTCCAGCATCTTTTAACATCTTTACTATTCTTTTTGAAGTTGTACCTCTTACAATTGAATCATCAATTACAAGCAATGACTTACCAGCAATTAAAGATTTCATAGGACTTAGTTTCATTCTTACTTTTAAGTCTCTTGATTCTTGTGTTGGCTCAATAAAAGTTCTACCCACATAGTGATTTCTAATAATCCCATATTCAAATGGAACACCGCTTTGTGCTGCATATCCTAAAGCTGCTGGAACACCTGAGTCAGGAACTGGAACTACCATATCAACTTTAATTCCATTTCCCTCGTCATTTTTAGCTAATGCTTTACCCATTTTTTCTCTAGTTCTGTAAACATTTTTACCATCAATAACAGAATCTGGTCTAGCAAAATATACATATTCAAATGCACATGGTCTATATTCAGGTTCAAATAATTGTACTGATTCAGGCTCTTCGTGATCTTCACTGAAAATCAACATTTCACCTGGATTTACATCCCTAATAAAATCTGCACCGACTAAATCAAAGGCACAAGTTTCAGAAGCTACGATATATCCACCACTTTTTAATTTTCCTAAAGATAATGGTCTAATACCATATCTATCTCTTATAACAAATTGCTTTGATCTTGATTGAACAATAAAACAATATGCACCAATAGTTTTTTCTAATGCTTCTTTTATTCTATCTCTTAATCTATCTTTAGAGTTTTTTGCAATTAAGTGAATTAAGTTTTCTGTGTCCATTCCTGTTTGGAAAATTGCACCATTATCAATTAAGTCTTTTCTTACTTCTTCCTTATTGATTAAGTTACCATTATGAACAATTGAAATTTCACCTAATTTATACTTAGCATAAACAGGTTGAGCATCTAAAATAGAGTCTCCACCAGCTGTTGAGTATCTATTATGACCAATTGCCATATTACCTTTTAGATAATTTAGCGTTTCTTCTGTGAAAACTTTAGATACTAAACCTCTATCTTTTTTAGTATAGATTTTCCCATCACATGATGAAGAAACTCCAGTAGCCTCTTGTCCTCTATGTTGCATTGCAAAAAGAGCTGTTGAAGCTACTCTTGAAGCATTTTCATTACCAAATATTCCTACTATTGCGCACATTATATTTTCCTTATAGTCCTAAAGCATCGTTAATTGAGTATAGTTTTGGATCTTTTCCAATAATCCATTTTGCAACTTTGATTGCACCCTTACTAAAAGTGTTTCTTGCAGTTGCTGTGTGATTTAATTCTAAAAATTCACCATCGTTGTATAATCCAACTGTGTGTCTTCCTACAATATCTCCACCTCTTAATGCCATAACAGCTATTTCATCTTTTGTTCTAGCACCTATGTTTCCATCTCTTCCTGATACTCTAACACTATCAAGGTCTAAGTCTCTAGCATCAGCTGCATGCTCTGCTAAAGTTAAAGCAGTACCTGATGGCGAATCTACTTTGTGTCTATGATGTTGCTCAACAATCTCAATATCAAAATCAGCTAAAGTTTTTGAAGCTAAGTGTACTAGTTTATTTAAAACTGCTACACCTAAACTCATATTAGTTGCGTAAAGTACAGGAACTATTTTACTTGCTTCTAGTAGAAGGTTCTGTTGGTGCTTCGTAAAACCAGTTGTTGCAATAACTAAAGGTTTTCCATTACCATTTTCAACTATTTCAGTTAAAAGAGCTTCAGTTGCAGATGGTGCACTAAAATCAATTACTACATCACTTTCATCAATTAAAACTCTGTAATCATTTGTTACAATAGTACCTTCTGGAACATCTTTTTTTAATTTATCAAATACATGTACAGCACCTACTTTTGCTAATTCATCATTTTCTAAATCGTCAAGTAATAATGAACCTACTCTACCTGTACTACCTAATATACCAACTTTAATCATCTTGATTTTGTTTCCTTTATCCTAAATATTCAATAATATCAACACCAGCTGTAGCGCCATCACCTGCAGCACATACAACTTGTTTTGCAGCATCAACTCTAACATCACCAGCTGCATATAATCCTGGTACTGAAGTTTTCATTTTTAAATCAACTTTAACTTCACCTTGCTCATTTGTATCACAAATGTAAGAACCATCTTCATTCTTTAAAGAATCACTTAATACATCTCTACCTACAAAAACAAATACACCAGGAGTTGGTAAATCTCTAATTTCACCAGTTTCTTTGTGTTTTACTTTTAATCCAAGTACTCCAGTAGCATCACCAAATACTTCTTCAACTGTAACATTTGTTACTTCTTCAATATTTTCCATATTTTTCATATGTTCAACTGTTGAAGGTGCAGCTCTGTAAGTATCTCTTCTATGTACTAAGTAAACTTTAGCACACATTTTTGCTAAATAAACAGCCTCTTCAATAGCAGTATCACCACCACCAATTACAGCTACTTCTTTACCTTTGTAAAAGAAACCATCACAAGTTGCACAAGTTGAAATTCCTCTACCAAAGAATTCGTCTTCACCTTTGAATCCAGCACGTCTAGGAACAGAACCTGTTGCTAATAATACAGATCTTGCTTCCCATTCTTTACCATCAACTGCAAAAACTTTAAAAGTGTCACCATTTTTCTCAACTTTAGACACTTGATTCATTTCTTGTTTTAATCCAAATCTCATAGATTGTTCAGGCCAATTCGACATGAAGTCCATACCTGATTTGATTTCTCCTTGACCTGGGTAGTTTTCTATTTCAGAAGAACCTGTAATTTGTCCTCCAGGCATACCCATTTCAAACATTACAACATCTTTTAAACCACCTCTTGTAGCGTATAGTCCAGCTGTTAACCCAGCTGGTCCTCCACCAATAATTGCTAAATCTAACATTTTATTCATCCTTGATTATTTCTAAAAAATTTATAATATTTATCTAAAAAGCTAATAATACTAAAATCTTTGTAAGTTAAAGATTAATTGTGCTTTACAGATTAATGGATAAATTTTATCAATTAATAATTAATATTATCTTAATAATGAAAATAAAAAAAGGGAAAAGAAGTAAAACCTCTTTTCCCTTTTATAACAAGCTATTATTTAAATATTATATTAATGAGTTAATTTTATCAGTAAATGCTTGTTTGTTTGATGCACCAACCATAGTATCTACGATTTCACCATCTTTCATAAAAATAATTGTTGGGATAGATCTAACTCCGTATTTTACAGCTAGGTCTTGTTGCTCATCTGTATTTACTTTACAAATGTTAGCTTTACCTTCAAATTCACCAGCTAATTCATCAATTACTGGAGCAATCATTCTACAAGGTCCACACCATGGAGCCCAGAAGTCAACCATAGATACACCAGCTTTTGTTACTTCGTCAAAATTCACGTCTGTTAATTCAACATATTTTCCCATTTCATTTCCTTTTATATTAAATTTTTTAATTATTGTTTATTCAGTTTAAAAAAATTATAAATTAAACTTATAGAAAATTATATCTTCCCAAAACTTAAAAATACTTTTTATTGGATAATTTTTATCTATAATCTTTGCTAAATTATATTTTAGATAAAATTTATCAAAAATTAATAAATGGAAATTATAATATGGATATTAGAAAAGAGTACTTGGATTTTTTCAAAAGCAAAGGACATGAAGTTGTTTCATCAATGTCTTTAGTTCCTGATGATCCAACTTTAATGTTTACAAATGCTGGAATGGTACAGTTTAAAGATATTTTTACAGGAGCTATTCCAACTCCAAATAACCCAAGAGCCACATCTTGTCAGTTATGTGTTAGGGCTGGTGGAAAGCACAATGACCTTGAAAATGTAGGATATACAGCAAGACACCATACTCTGTTTGAAATGCTGGGTAACTTTTCATTTGGTGACTATTTCAAAAAAGATGCTATTGCTTATGCATGGGAATTTATCACAGTTAATTTACAATTACCAATTGAGAAATTATGGGTAACTATTCATGATAGTGATGATGAAGCTTATGAATTATGGCTTGAACATGTAGACCCATCAAGAATTATGAGATTTGGTGATGCTGATAACTTCTGGTCTATGGGAGATACAGGTGCATGTGGTCCTTGTAGTGAAATTTTTTATGATCAAGGTGAGGAAAATTTCAATGGTCCTGAAGACAAAATGGGTGGTGAAGGCGATAGATTCTTAGAAATTTGGAATTTAGTATTTATGCAATATGAAAGAACATCAGATGGTGTACTTCACCCACTACCTAAACCATCAATTGATACAGGTATGGGACTTGAAAGAGTTATTGCTATTAAAGAAGGTGTACAAAATAACTTTGATTCTTCTAACTTCCAACCTATTATTAAAAAACTAGAACAGTTAGCATCAAAAGAAGCAACTAAAGAAACTATAGGTTCATATAGAGTTATTGCAGATCATTTAAGAGCATGTTCATTTATGTTAGCTCAAGGTATATTATTTGGAAATGAAGGTAGACCATACGTAAATAGAAGAATTATGAGAAGAGCAGTTAGACATGGATACCTTTTAGGATTTAGAAAACCATTTATGTCAGAACTATATGATACTTTATGTGAAATAATGGGGCACCATTACACTGAACTAGTAGAACAAAAAGATTACGTAAAAGAGCAATTAGTTTTAGAAGAAGAAAGATTTTTAAAGACAATTGATGCTGGTATGTCTATATTTATGGAAGAATTAAAAAACACTAAAGATGTATTTAGTGGAGAAATTGCTTTTAAACTATATGATACATATGGTTTCCCATTAGATTTAACAGAAGATATGCTTAGAGAAAAAGATTTAAAAGCTGATAATGCTAAATTTGATGAACTTATGGGTGAACAAAAAGCTAAAGCTAAAGCTGCATGGAAAGGTAGTGGAGATGCTGCCCTTGATGGTGACTTTAAAACATTACTTGAGAAATACGGTAAAAATGAATTCATAGGTTATGACAATATTACAAGTGAATCAAAAATTACTACACTATTAAATGAAAAATTCCAAGAAGTACCACAATTAAATGATGGGGAGTCTGGATGGGTTATGTTAGATAAAACTCCATTTTATGCTACAAGTGGTGGACAAAATGGTGATGTAGGTGCTTTAGAAACTACTTCAACTGTTGCTATTATTGAAGAAACTTCTAAATTCCATGACATTAACTTATCAAAAATAAAAGTTCAAAACTCAACAATCAAAAAAGATGACACAATAAAAGCTGTAGTAGTAAAAAGACATGAAGTTGCAAAACATCATAGTGCTACTCACCTTTTACAAAGTGCATTAAAAATGGTTTTAGGGGACACTGTTTCTCAAGCTGGTTCTTTAAATGATGCCACAAGATTAAGATTTGACTTCACTTATCCAAAAGCAATGACTTCTGAACAAATTAAAGAAGTTGAAGACTTAGTAAACACTATGATTGGAAGATCAATTGAAGGTAATGTAGAAGAGTTACCAATTGAAGAGGCTAAAAATAAAGGTGCTATTGCTATGTTTGGTGAAAAATATGGTGATACAGTTAGAGTTGTAAGCTTTGGTGATGCCTCTGTTGAATTCTGTGGTGGTACTCATGTTAAAAATAGTTCTGATTTAGGTTCATTCTTTATTACTAAAGAATCAGGAGTAAGTGC
>JBDNBT010000124.1:0-3506 GCA_039767755.1 Sulfurovum sp. | reverse complement strand
CAATAGCAATAGCTTCTTCAACTTTAACAGCTGTTCCATTATCAGGTTGTAATAATCCAACTTTTTCAACAAATGTAGAGAATTTTTCTCTATCTTCTGCTAAATCAATAACTTCAGCACTAGTACCAATAATCTTACCACCAGCTTCATGAATAGCATTAGCTAATTTTAATGGAGTTTGTCCACCAAAGTGAACAATAATTCCATCTGGATTTTCTTGCTCAATTACACTTCTTACGTGCTCAAAATCAATTGGTTCAAAGTATAAGATATCAGATGTATCATAATCAGTTGATACAGTTTCAGGGTTACAGTTATACATAATAGTTGTTACATCCATTTCTGTTAAAGCAAATGATGCGTGTACACAACAGTAATCAAACTCAATACCTTGACCAATTCTGTTTGGACCACCACCAATAATTAATACTTTTTTATTGTCTGATTTATTTTCAGTTTTAGGAAGTTTTGTAATGTTTGTAGTTGAGTATAAATATGGAGTAAGAGCTTTAAACTCAGCAGCACAAGTATCAACTTCGTTGTATTCAAAATCTATATCTAAAGCTTTTCTAGCTGCATATACATCTTCTTCTGTTTTACCAATAAGATTAGCAATCATAATATCACTAAATCCATTTACTTTTGTAGTTCTCATTAGAGTTTCATCTGTTAAAATAGACTCATTAATTGATTTTTCAATATCATGAATTTGTCTAAATTTAGTTAAGAACCATGGATCAATTTTTGATAATTCAAAAATATCTTCATTTGTAAGACCTTTTCTCATACCGTCCATTAAGTATCTTAATCTATCAGCATTTGGTCTTCTAATTTCTTTTTTAATTAATTCCATATCATCACTAATTGGATCAAATCCAACTAATCCAGTTTCCATAGAACATAATGCTTTTTGTACAGATTCATTAAATGTTCTACCAATAGCCATAGCCTCACCAACTGATTTCATTCCAGTTGTTAAAGTAGAGTCTGCTTTTGGGAATTTTTCAAAAGTAAATCTTGGAACTTTAGTTACAACATAATCAATAACAGGTTCAAAAGAAGCAGCTGTTCCTGTGATGTCATTTGTAATTTCATCTAAAGTAAATCCAACAGCTAATAAAGTAGCTACTTTAGCAATAGGATAACCTGTAGCTTTTGATGCTAAGGCAGATGATCTTGAAACTCTAGGGTTCATTTCAATAACAATCATTCTTCCTGTATCAGGACAAATTGAGAATTGAACATTTGATCCACCTGTATCAACACCAATTTCTCTAAGAATAGCAAATGATGCATTTCTCATATCTTGATATTCTTTGTCTGTTAAAGTAAGTGCAGGAGCAACTGTAATAGAGTCACCCGTATGTACACCCATAGGGTCTAGATTTTCAATTGAACATACAATAATACAGTTATCTTTTCTATCTCTAATAACTTCCATTTCGTATTCTTTCCAACCAAGCATAGATTCCATAATTTCAATTTCATTGATTGGAGAAGCTTCAATACCAACTTCTGCAAGTTTCTTGAACTCTTCCATGTTATATGCAACACCCGAACCACCACCAGCTAATGTGAATGATGCTCTACTAATTACAGGGAAACCAATTTCTTTAGCAACTTTAACTGCTTCTTCAACACTATATGCGTTTGCACTTTTTGGTAAATCCATACCAATTTTAATCATAGCTTCGTTAAATAAGTGTCTATCTTCACCTTTTTTAATAGCCTCAGGATTAGCACCTAAAAAGTGAATACCTTCTAACATACCTTTGTCAAACATAGATGTGGCAACATTAAGTGCAGTTTGTCCACCCATTGTTGGTAAAATAGCATCAATATTTTCTTTTGCAATAATCTTAGCAACAACATCTTCTGTGATAGGTTCAATGTAAGTTTTGTCAGCAAATTCAGGGTCAGTCATGATTGTTGCAGGATTTGAGTTAATCAATACAACCCTATAACCTAACTCTTTTAGTGTTTTTGTAGCTTGTGTTCCAGAATAGTCAAACTCGCAGGCCTGACCAATAACGATTGGTCCAGAACCAATAAGTAAAATAGATTTAATATCTTCTCTTTTTGGCATATAAATTTCCCCATATTTGTTTTTATAAATTCGGATATTATATTCAAGAAGTGCTTAAATTCTAGTTATATGAGCTTTAAGTTGTAACAACTTTTTAAAAAGTTGTTACTTTGTAGGAAGATTAAATTTCTTAGTATCCAATACACCTTCATCATCAAATGCTAAATAATATAAAATATCTTTTTTCACTGATAATCCAGTTAAATATCTTATTGCTAAGTTTGCTTGTAAAGAAGCAATATGCATTACAATTGGACAGGCAATTCCATTTGGTTTTCTATCATTTATTTGAAATACTGCTTCATATGACGCTTTATCAAAAAAACAAACTTGACCGTGAAATTCTTCAACTGAACCGTAAATCCAAGGTTGATTTTTTTTCATACAATATTCATTTATTGATGCCCGTGAAGGTAGATTATCTGTTGCATCGATTATTAAATCAAATGTTAAATCTCTTTTTGCAAAATCATCAAAGCCTTCTACATAAGCATTTACTTTTACAAAGGGACATCTTGCTTGAACTAGTTCTTTTAAAACTTCACTTTTTGCTTTTCCATCATCACCAACTTTAAATCCAATTTGTCTGTGAATATTATGTACACCAACCTCATCAAAATCTACAAGGTTAATCTCCCCTATTCCAGATGCACCCAAAGCAATAGCTAAAGAACATCCAAGCCCCCCACTTCCAATAATTGCAATTTTTTTATTTTGTAGGGATTCTTGAGTTTCTTGTCCCCAAAGTTTTATTTGTCTATTAAAATATTCGTTAAATTCTTCATTCATATTTAATCCTAAGTAAATAAGTTATATTTATTTTTTATTATAGAACAATGATAACATAATATTTTTAAATTTATTTTATAAAGTAAGTTTTAATCTTAAGTAAAATACTTAAGATTATTTATTTTCAACGTTAAATACTAATTTAGCTTCGTCAAGTAGTTTTTGTGCATCTTCAAGCTCTTTTATTCCAGCTTTGTAGTTTTCCATAGAGTCTGTTAAAGTAATATCAGGATTAGATAATCTTTCTAATATCTCTTTTGCATTTTTAATTTTATCTTCAAATACTAATTTTTCTTCTAAGTTTTTTGTTTCTTCGCTCATTAACTAACCTTTTAATATATCTTTTACATAATCTTCAAATTTTTCTACCTCAACTAAAAATGAATCATGTCCTGACTCACTATCAATCTTCTTATAAGTAATTTGATCTTCTTTACCTATTTTTATCATGATATCTCTTATTTCTTCCATCTCTTCAGGGAAAAACAACATATCATCTTCAAATGAAATTAAATGTAAGTTACCATTTACTTTTTCAAATGAATCTTCTACCTTATCTTTATTTCTTCCCACATCAAAAATATTCATTGTTTTACATACATACAAATAAGACATGGGATCAAATACCTTT
>JBDNBT010000123.1:0-18396 GCA_039767755.1 Sulfurovum sp. | reverse complement strand
TACTAAAATGCTAAGTATGTTTTTTGATAATATTGACCTTGCCATTAATGGTAAAGAAGCTTTTGATAAATATAAATTAAACAACTATGATATAATTTTAACTGACATTAAGATGCCTGAAATTGATGGAATGACACTAATTAAACTTATTAGAAATGAAGATACAAATATCCATATTTTAATTCTATCTGCACATGATGATATAGATTATTTATTAAAATCTATTGATTTGAATGTTGAAGGATATATACTAAAGCCATACAATTTAAATCAAATTGCACAAACTATAGAAAAACTTTTAGAAAGAAATGAAAAAACTTTAAATAGAAACTCTATTAAATTAATAGAAGACTTTCTTTGGAAAGTTAACGATAAATCACTTTGTAAAAATGGTGAAATAATCAGATTAACTACCAACGAACAAAAACTTTTCGAATATTTTACAAAAAGTCCTAATATGAGTATGTCTTATCATGATATAGAAACTAAAGTATTTGAAGATGATAATTATGATAATCGAAGAGTTAGAAATTTATTTTCAAGATTAAAAAAGAAAACAAATGTAGAATTATTTAATTCAGTTTATGGATATGGTTACGAACTTAGAGTATTAAAAGATATAAATTAATGTACTTAACTAAACTTTTATTTCTTATTTTATTTTGCTTAACACTATTAAATGCTAAAAACCCTATTTTATCAGATGAAGAAAAAACTTACTTAAAGAATAATCAACCAATTAAGCTACACAACGAAAAAAATTGGCCCCCATATAACTTTTATGAAGAAGGAAAACCTAAAGGTTTCTCTATTGATTATATGAGATTACTTGCTGAAAAAGTTGGAATGGATATTGAGTTTATAAGTGGATATACATGGAATGAATACATGCAAATGCTTCAGGAAAACAAGATTGATTCTATTATTAATATTTCAAAAAATAAAGAAAGAAGTGAAATATTTAATTTCACAGATATTTTCCATACAGCTGCAAATGCCATTTATGTTCAAAATGGAAATGAACAAATAAATACACTTGAAGCTTTAAGAGGTAAAACAATAGTTATGCCTAAAGGTTTTTTTGCACAAAAACTTATAGCAAAACATTATCCAGAAATAAACCAAATACTTGTTAAGGACTCTTTAGAGTGTTTAAAAGTTTTAACTTTAGGACAAGCAGATGCTACAATTGGTAAAAAAAATGTTTTAGACTACATTATTTCAACAAAAAATATTTCAGGTGTAAAAGCTGTAAACTATGTGGATGATAGTAGATTAGTTAGTTTAATTAGAATGGCCACAAACAAAGATAATATTCACTTAAGAAATATACTTCAAAAAGGACAAAAAGCCATAAGTGATGAGGAACTGTTATCTTTAAAAAGAAAATGGTTTGGTTCATCTAGTATTAGTGAACAAGAAAAACAAAAATTAGATTTTTTATCATATTCCCAACAAAAGTTCTTAGAAAAAAACAATGAAATCAATATTTGTTCATTTAAAAATATTCAACCAATTGAATTTAAAGAAAATGGCAAACACTATGGTGTAACAATAGATTTACTAAGAGTAATTGAGCAAAAATTAAATGTACAATTGAACTTTATAGACAGTAAAAATATAGAAAATACTAAAATATTAGTATCTCAAAATAAGTGTGATATCGTTCCAACTTACTATAAAGGTATAGAGTTTATAGATATAGCAAACCTTTCAAAGCCTATGTTTAAACAATCATTAGCAATAGTTACTAGAAAAGGTGAACCTATTGTTAAAAATTTAAGTGAATTAGCAAGTCAAACTATTGCAATAGATAAAAACTCAACTATTTTGAAAATGATTAATTCAAACTATCCTTATATGAAAGTAATTCAAACAAATAATAACTACGAATCATTAGAAGCTGTAAACAGTGGTAAGGCTTATTTTGCCTTAGAACCACTTCCTATTGCTTTGCATTATATGAGTAAACATGCCTTAAATGATATTTATGTATCAAGATACTCTACACTTAATTTTTCTTCAATCTTAGCTGTTAACGACAATAAAAAAGAGTTATTAAACATCATTAATACTACCATAGATCACTTAAGTGAAAATGAAATAATAGCAGTTATAAATAAGTGGACAAATGTATCTATAAAAGAACCAATTGACAAGGGTTTAATTATAAAAATTACATTAGGTCTAATTATCATATTTTTAGCCCTACTTTATAGACAAATTATTTTACATAAGCATAACAAAAAACTTACAGAAGCAAATGAATTAATTGAAAAAAAGAACTTAGAAATTGATACTTTAAACAAAAATCTTGAAACAAAAGTAAAAGAAGAAATAGAAAAAAATAAAGAAAAAACATCCCAATTGATTCATCAATCAAGACTTGCTCAAATGGGTGAAATGTTAAGTATGATTGCTCACCAATGGAGACAACCATTAACAGCTATTACAGCCACTTCAAACAACCTTATATTAAGAAATATGATAGATAAAGTTGAATCTAAGGAATTAGATAAAGAATTAAATTTAATAACAAATTACACGCAACATTTATCTTCAACTATAAACGACTTCAAAAACTTCTTTAAAGTAGATAAAGAACGGTCTACAAACACACTAGAAGAATTAACTGAAAAGTCATTAGACATCATTAATAATGCTATAGACTCTAATGAAATAGAAATAATAAAATCTTATTCTTGTGGAAAAAATATAACTTTATATTCAAATGAAATACAACAAGTAATATTAAATATTTTAAAAAACGCAGAAGATGTGCTTGTTGAAAGAAATATTAAATCAAAGAAAATTTATATATCTACTTATTGTGATGAAAAATATGCTACTTTAACAATAAATGATAACTCAGGTGGTATAAAAGAAGATATTATAGATAAGATATTTGATCCATATTTCTCAACAAAAAAGAATCAAGAAGGTACAGGTCTTGGTTTATATATGAGTAAAACTATTATAAATGAACACTGTAATGGTAAATTATATGTGAATAACAATGAACTAGGTGCAATCTTTACAATTAAATTAAATATAGATACTGCACAATAATCAGGAATTAATTATGGAAAAAATAATAGAAATTTTCAAAGATCTTGTAAATCTTCAAAGATGTTCAGGAAATCATGACGATTTTATAAACTATGTTAAAGGCATTTCAAATAAAAACAACTACACATGTTTAGTTGATGAGCATAAAAATATACTATGTAAAAAAAGTGAAAACTCAAACTTAGTATTTCAATCACACTATGATATTGTATGTTTAGATGATAATTGCACCCCTACTTTTATTCAAGATGGTGATATTATAAAAGCTGATAATACAACTCTTGGTGCTGATAATGGCATAGGCTGTGCATATATGATATCTTTGATGGAAGATGGATATGACTGTGAATTTTTATTTACAAGTGATGAAGAAATAGGTTTAATTGGTGCAAATAACCTAGACTTACCATTAAACTCAAAGTATATGTTAAACCTTGATAGTGAAGAAGAAGGTGAAGTTTGTATTGGATGTGCAGGTGGTGTTGATATTTTTGCAAAATATACAAACAAAAAAACAATCCCAAGCACAGAAAATTATGAGCTATATGAAGTAAATATTTCAAAACTTCAAGGTGGACACAGTGGAGTTGATATTAATAAAAATATTCCAAATGGAATAAAACTTTTAATTAATACTATAAAAAATAGCAATGCTAAAATACTAGATATTAATGGTGGAGAAAGAATTAATTCAATACCTGTAAATGTAAAAGCCATAATTGCTTCAAAACAAACTCCAGTAGCACTTCACGAAAATATTTCAGTAAATAAAATCCAAACTAACTGTGAACACTTAACCGTATATAATGATGACTTAGTAAACTATTTAGATACCTTTGAAAATGGAGTACTTGATTATAATGATGAATTAAATGTAGTACAAGATTCAATAAACTTAGCAAAAATAAAAACAGATGTAGATGGTATAAATATAGAATTTAGTGCAAGATCTATGAAAAATGAAAACTTAACTAAACTAAAGAAAAAAACTATTCAAGACTTAGAAAACATTTCTTGTGAAGTTACCTTTGATGGTAAGTATCCAGCATGGGCACCTGATATAAATGAGTTTACAAACTCTGTTTTAGAAATTTATAAAACACACAATGAAAATGCAAGTTTAGAAGCTATTCATGCAGGTTTAGAATGTGCCATATTCAAAGATAAATACCCACATTTAAAAATTGCTTCAATAGGTCCAACAATTACTTTTCCTCACTCAAGAAAAGAATATGTATCTATAAATAGTACTTTAAATGTGTATAAAATAGTTAAAGAAATTACAGAAAAATTTAAATAGAATCATAATAAGTAATAAAAAAAGAAAAGTATTTATCATCTTTAGTTTTACCAAATACTAAAGATGACTTTTCTAAATTCATAAACTCATCAACATCAACTAAAATTTCATCATAAGACTTCCATTTTTTATTTGTACTTGGACTTACTACCCAATCAAACCTATGAGGTAAAAAATATTGATTTTCTGCATACTCATTATGATTCGTTTTAAAGTCACTGATAGAAGTATAAAAACCTTTTATGCACTCATTATTTATATTTTCAAATTCTACATTTTTATTTTTTGGTAAATAAACATTTCCTAAAAAACATGTATATTGAGCTATATCTTTAGCATGGATTTTCTCTAATATATTTTTTGTTTTTTTATGATTTAATATGGGAAATTGTTTGTTTTTTATTTTTGTAAGTTTTTTTATAAATGAATCGTTTAGATTAGGACCAATTAAATTTAGATTTTCATCTAAACTCTCATCAAAATATAAATAATATTTATATACAAACTCAATATGATAAAATTTTTCATTTATAATATCTTTTAAAATAAAATCAATCTCACCTAAAGTTTGTTTATCTTCAAATATTTGTATATTTTTAGCTAAAACTTCAAAGTTTGAAGAACTAGAAACTAAATACTCAAAAAAATACTCTACTCTTTTTCCTAAAGGAATATTTGTAGGAACTTCACAAGTTATTTTATCTTTGTTTGTGTCTTTTAGTAGTTCTAAATCAAACTGCTCTACTTCTAATATATTTTTAAATAATGGCTTTGTATTAATAAAACCTAAGTACTGATTTAAATTATTAGTTTGAATTATTTTTTGCTCTATTTATATCTAAAGTATATTTGTAAACCATATAATCAAACATCTTTGCTGTTTTATTTTTTTGGAAAAAGAAAAACATTTCTACCATTCTAAAACTCATTCTAAAAAATGCCGTAAATGGAACTAAATATGTAGCTAACGTTGTGTATGTTCTATATGGATAGTATTTTTCTAAATCATCTTTTAGCTCTTTTAAAACATAACTTTCTTTCATTAGATCTTCTTTATTAGCAGATGAAATAGTTTTAGCAGCAATTATAAAATTTATAGCAAACATAACTGCATTTAAATTCCAACCTAAAATAAATATCTCTAAATAATCCATACGCAACCTTTTTATCATATAATCGGGATTATAGCACTATTTTCTTTAATATTTTTTAGTTCTTTTATTTTGAAAATTGTTAACTTAATGTATAATCAATGATAATATAAAAATAACAAACAATACTACAAGAAGATTTTTAATGACACAGAATGAATATGAAGAAAATATACAAACTTTAATAAAATATGCCCATGCATATTACGTAAATGACAACCCAATAGCAAGTGATGAAGAGTATGACAAATTATCAAGATTATGCTTAGCTTTTGAGCAAGAAAACCCTGAATTTTCTCACCCTAACTCTCCAAATAAAAGAGTTGGTGGAAGCATATTAGAAGGTTTTAATAAAGCTTCTCACTTATCTAGAATGTGGTCACAAGAAGATGTATTTGATACAAAAGAACTTGAGGATTGGATTAAAAGAGCACATAAAGTTAATACTAATCTTGAATTTTACTGCGAACCAAAATTTGATGGTGCAAGTTTGAATCTTATATATGAAAATGGTGTATTAAAACAAGCAATTAGTAGAGGTGATGGAAGTGTTGGGGAAGATGTAACTAATAATGTAAAAACTATATACTCTATTCCTTTAAGTATTAAAGAAAAATCTCTAATTGAAATTAGAGGTGAAATTGTAATTAAAAAAAATGATTTTGAAAAAATAAATCAAGAAAGACTGCTTAAAAATGAACCTACCTTTGCAAATCCTAGAAATGCAGCAGCAGGAAGTTTAAGACAATTAGATCCTAATATTACTGCAAAAAGAAAACTTTTTTTTAATGTATGGGGAGTTGGTGAAAATTCACTTGAAATGACTAGATACTCTGAAATGATGGAGTATATTTACTCATTAGGATTTGTAAAACCACCTATTAATTCATTAGGTACAAGTGTTGAAAAGATAGAAGAAACATACCATGAAATTATAAAATTAAGAGATAGCTTTGAAATGATGCTTGATGGAATGGTTATAAAAATCAATGACATTGAAACTCAAGATGAATTAGGTTACACAGTTAAATTTCCAAGATGGTCATGTGCATATAAATTTCCAGCAGTTGAAAAAACTACGACAGTAAAAAATATTTTACTTCAAGTTGGAAGAACAGGTGTTGTTACTCCTGTTGCACATGTTGAAGCCACTTTAATTGATGGAAGTACAGTAGAAAAAGCTAGTTTACATAACTTTGATGAAATAGCTAGACTTGATTTAAAAATCAATGATGAAGTAATTATTATAAAATCAGGTGATATTATTCCAAAAATCACAAAAGTTTTAAGTGATAGAAGAGATGGTACTCAAGTTGACATTAATAGACCAACAAATTGTCCTAAATGTGATAGTGAATTACTTGATGAAGGTATTTTAATCAAGTGTCAAAACCTAGATTGTCCAAGTATTGTTACAAATTCTATAATTTATTTTGCAAGTAAAAGTTGTATGAATATAGATGGATTAGGCAACAAAATAGTAGAGCTTTTAGTAGAGAAGAAAATAATTAAAGATATTTTAGATTTATATTATTTAAAGTATGAAGATTTAGAACATTTAGAAGGCTTTAAAGACAAAAAAATAAATAATCTACTTAATGCCATATCAAATACAAAAAATGTGCCCTTACATAGAGTAATAAATGCTTTAGCTATTGAACACATAGGAGAAGTAGCATCTAAACAAATATGTTTAGAGTTTGGAGAAAAAACATTAGACGTAACCTTAGATGAACTTATATCCCTTGATGGTATTGGGGAACAAATGGCTAAGTCTTTTGTTGAATTTATGAAAGTAAATAAAGATCTTATTCATAAATTAATAGATATAATAAATCCTATTATTGAAAAAAAACTAGAAATTTCAGATAACCCTATGAAAGAAAAAACTGTAGTTTTAACAGGAACTATGACAAGATCACGGGGAATTATAAAAAAAGAATTGGAAAACCTTGGAGCTAAAGTAAGTTCATCTGTTTCTAAAAAAACTGATTACCTTATTTATGGTGAAGATGCTGGTAGTAAGTATGATAAAGCTATAAATTTAGGAGTTAAAACTTTGAATGAAGAAGAACTAGCTACACTTATAAAAAACTATTAAATATGTAAAAATAACTCATTCATTACATTTATAAGGTTCTCTAAAAATAGGGAAAAATCCTCAAAATATTTTTCTATTTAAGGTTTAAGTTTAATTAATAGTATTTATAACTTTAAAAAATTAGTGAAGTATATTGAGATAAATTGTGATACTGGGTTTATAATTAATTATATGATTTATAAGATAATTTAATTTAAAAAAGAAAACCAAAATAGGTTTTCTTTTTAATTTACATAAGTTTTGATTTACTTGAAAATGTCAGCCATTTGATTTTCATACCATCCTACAGCATATTCAGCTTCTTGCATTCTAATACTATTATCAGCATTTGATGGACTTAAACCACCTGAACCTTTTACTTTATGTACTTTGTCTTCTTTTGCTTCATAAACAGCAGCAACAGAGATTCCATATCCAGGTCCAACTAAAGAATAACAAGTATTTGCTAATTTTGGAGGATTAACAAGAGGTTGTTTCTTTAATTTTCTTGAAATTTGTAATGCAGCAATTTTAGCTTGAGAATTTGCACTAAATCCAGATTTAGGCATAGAAGCAGCAATACATGCATCACCAATTACATATACATCTTTTACAAGTCTTGACTCAAATGTTTTAGTATTGATTGGACACCAATCACCTTTTGTAAGACCAGAATCAAAGGCTAATTTTCCAGCTTTTTGATTAGGAATATAATTAATAACATCTGCTTTAATCTCTTCTTCTTCAGTAGTAACAACTAAATTCTTAGGATCAATTTTTTCAACAACACCACCAAACTCAGCACTTCTCCATTCAATTAAACCAGGGTAAAGTTTCTCCCAACCCTCTTGAAATAATCCTTGTTTAGAGAATTTGTTTTTTTGATCTAAAATTATAATCTTAGAATTTGGCTTATTATTTTTAATATAATTAGCCACTAATGAAATTCTTTCATATGGTCCAGGAGGACATCTATAAGGATTTGCTGGTGCAACCATTATATATGTACCTCCATCTTTCATGCTATGTAATTGTTTTGTTAAAAGTTCTGTTTGAGCTCCTGCTTTATAAGCATGAGGTGCATACATTTCACTACCTTCAACATAACCTTTTTCATATTTAAAATCAATTCCTGGTGATACTACTGCTTTTGTATATGGAATTGTGTCTCCATTTTCTAAAATAACAGTATTATTTTCACCATCAACTTTTTTAACACTTGCATGAACAACTTTGATTCCATACTTAGACTCTAAAGTTTTATAATCATGTTTGATGTAATCAATTTTATTTAACCCACCAATTACAGTGTTACTAAATGGACAAGTATAATATTCTGTATTTCTTTCAATTAACACAACTTCTGTATCAGGTGAAAATCTTTTTAAGTATTTGGCAGTTGTTGCACCACCAAATCCACCACCAACTACTACAACTCTATTTTTACCTTTAGGTAGAGTTGAAACTGAAGTTAATCCTGAGCATGCTGTCATTGATAATGCAACTGAACCAACTAATAATTTATTAAAATTTCTTCTATTTATCATTGTTTATCCTTTTGATTATCTTTTTATTGTAGAGAAGTAATGAGCAACTTGCATTAATTCTTCATCTGAGAAACCTTTTGTATGCTGAGGCATCATAGTTCCTGTTCTTTTTCCATTTTTGTATTCTAATAAGATTTGATACAAAGTTGTTTTACCCATACCGGCTATATATGGTGTAACAGCTACTGATTTTCCATTTGTCCCATGACATGAAAAACATGAAAGCGAAAGCATTTCTCCCCTAACTGGATCATACTCCGCTGCAAATGATAAACTACTAACACAAGCAAGTGCTACTAAAAGTTTTTTCATCTTAATCTCCTTTTGCTATTTTAATGCTACGTAAACTTAAATAAAGCTTAATGTAAAATTCTAATATATTCAACTTAATCTAAAATTAAATTCTCAGTATTTAAGATGATACTTTTTTTACATTATCTATAAAAACATTTACATCATCTTTTAATCTAAAAAGTTCAATAATCAAATTATCATAGCCACGCCTATTGATTTCTTTTAAAATATTGTTGTATGTTGAAAAGTCTATTAACATTTATGAAAATAATGATATAACTGACATGAATAAAATATAGGATATTAATAAATGAATAAATTAGATGAATTTTTAAACAACTTTAAAAGCCTTGTAATATCAAGTTCAGATGAAAATGGTTTTCCGTTTACAAGTTATGCAGTTTTTGTAAGATATGAAAACAAATACTATGTATATTTAAGTGACATTGCAAATCACTCAGATAACTTAAGAAGAAGCCCTAAAGCTTCAATATTTTTTGCTCAAGATGAGCAAGATTGTGAAAAAATATTTGCTAGAAAAAGAGTAGTTTATCAAGTTGATACAAAAGTTATTGACAAAAGCAGTGATACTTATAAAAATGTAATTGATATTTTTATGGAAAAAGAACCAAATACTTTTTCTATGTTAGTAAATATGAGTGATTTTAATTTATATGAATTCACACCATTCTTTGGTCAAGCGGTGTTTGGTTTTGGAGCAGCTTATGATATTGGTGGAGAAAACTTTAATGAGTTAGTTGAAAGAAAATCAACTGGAAATGGTCATGGACATGGTTCAAAATAAATAGGTAAACTTATAAGCCGGGTTTTGTATTTGATAATAATTTATCTACGTGTAAAATTACTTATACACTCTAGCAAAGACCAATAAACGTGAAGTGAAATACCATAGTCTTCTTGCTGCAGGTTGGGTTTACAAAGCACTTAAGATTACTCAAAAGTCTGGTGAGCTCTTACCTCACCGTTTCACCATCACCAATAAATTGGCTGTCTATTCTCTGTTGCACTATCCCTTAGGTTACCCTAGCCATTCTTTAAATGGAACCATACTTCACTGCAGCCCGGACTTTCCTCTTGATTACTCAAGTTATCATCTAGTTTACCTATGTTGAAATTTTAACTAAAATTAACTAAAAGAGATGTTATTTTCTGATAACATCATAGTAATCAGGTGCAGAAAATCTAAATATATCATTATCTAAAACTGAGTTATTAACCACATTTAAAAAACTTATATTTATACTATTTTCTAGTTTATCTTTGTAAATTATATTTGTGATATTTTTCTTATTAACAATAACTTTATAATCCACGCCTTCAATAACTGCTAAGTACTCATTTTTTGAAATTTCTTTTGCCTTTTTTAATATTTCAATTAAATTTATATCATCTTGTAAAGTTGTAAAAATAGCTTGCTCTAGTTGTGGTTCATCTATTATTATGTATTTATTATTTACATAAACATTCTTTTCAATTGGTGTTTTATATTTCCAAAGTATATTTCCACTACTTTTAATGTAGACATCACCTTTGTATTCTATATTGTTGTTTTCACTTGATATAATTGTTTGAACAAAATTAGCTTTAAAGGTTTCTAAGTTTTCAAATGAAAAAGTTGTTGAGGCAAAAGAAAAACTTACTAAAAAAAATACCCATAACACAGACTTATAAAACATAATTTAACCTTTATTTATATATAATCGAACGATTATAACAAAAAGGGAATTATTTTATGTTAAATGTTTTTTCAAAGATTTTTGGTACTAGCAACGATAGATTAGTTAAGCAATATAAAAAAAGAGTAAATAATATAAACGCTTTAGAAAGCTCAATAGAAAACCTAAGTGATGAAGAATTAACTGCAAAGTTTCATGAACTAAAAAAAGAAGTTCAAGAAAATTCTAAAAGCTTAAATGATGTTTTAGATGATGCTTTTGCAATCATCAGAGAGGCTAGTAAAAGAACATTAAACATGAGACCCTACGATGTTCAACTAGTGGGTGCAATGGTTTTAAATGAAGGTAAAATTGCTGAAATGAAAACAGGTGAAGGTAAAACACTTGTTGGTGCATTAGCAGTTAGTTTAAACGCCTTAACAGGAAAAGGTGTGCATGTAGTTACAGTAAATGATTACTTAGCTTCAAGAGATGCTCAAGAAATGCAAGCTCTATATAACTTCTTAGGATACAGCGTTGGTATCATCACTACAGAAGTAAGAGATGACCAACACAGAAAAGAACAATATTTAGCTGATATCACTTATGGTACAAACAATGAATTTGGTTTTGACTATTTAAGAGATAATATGAAATATGAACTTGAAGAAAAAGTTCAAAGGGATCATACTTTTGTAATAGTTGATGAAGTGGATTCGATTTTAATTGATGAAGCAAGAACTCCTTTGATTATCTCAGGTCCAACTAACCATAAAAAATCTGATTACCTAAAAGCAAATCAAGTGGCTATGAACTTAGAAAAAGGTGAATTAATTGAACCTATAAACGCAAGTGAAAAGCCTACAACAACTGGTCACTTTTATGTTGATGAAAAAAACAAAGCTGTAATTATTACAGAAGAAGGTTTTGAACAAGCAGAAAAATTATTTGAAGTTGATAACTTATATTCTTTAGAAAATGCAATGTTATCTCACTCATTAGATCAAGCTTTAAAAGCAAACTATGTGTTTATTAAAGATGTAGATTATGTAGTTAAAGATAATGAAGTAATTATTGTTGATGAATTTACAGGTAGATTAAGTGAAGGTAGAAGATTTAGTGAAGGTTTACACCAAGCTATTGAAGCAAAAGAAAATGTTACTGTTCAAGATGAATCTCAAACATTAGCTGATATTACATTCCAAAACTACTTTAGAATGTATGATAAATTAGCTGGTATGACAGGTACAGCACAAACTGAAGCTACAGAGTTTTCAGAAATTTATAGCTTAGATGTTGTATCAATTCCTACAAATGTTCCAATTGCTAGAAATGACAAAAATGATCTTATTTATAAAACAGAAAGAGAAAAGTTCAACGCTGTATGCGATAGAATTAAAGATTTACATGAAAAAGGACAACCTGTATTAGTTGGTACAGCTTCAATTGAAAAATCAGAAGCTTTACATAAAATCTTATCTAGTAAAAAAATTCCTCACACTGTTTTAAATGCAAAACAACATGAAAAAGAAGGAAAGATCATTCAAGACGCTGGTCAAAAAGGTGCAGTTACAATTGCTACTAATATGGCTGGTCGTGGAGTTGATATTAAATTAACACAAGAAATCTTAGACCTTGGTGGTTTAGCAATTATTGGTACAGAAAGACATGAATCAAGAAGAATTGACAACCAATTAAGAGGTAGAGCTGGTAGACAAGGTGATGTTGGTGAATCTCAATTTTATTTATCACTTGAAGATAACCTTTTAAGAATATTTGGTAGTGATAAAATCTCTGCAATTATGGATAGATTAGGTATTGAAGAAGGTGAACATATTGAATCAAAAATGGTTACAAGAGCCGTTGAAAATGCACAGAAAAAAGTTGAAACTATGCATTTTGAATCAAGAAAACATTTACTTGAATATGATGATGTAGCAAACCAACAAAGAAAAGTAGTATATAAGTTTAGAAATGACCTTTTAAAACCTGATTATGAAATCACTTCAAAACTAGATGAAAATAGAACAGAGTATGTATCAAATATACTTGCTAATGCTGAAATAATTGATGGTATGCCAACTGAAGACTATAATTATACTTATGTTATCACTAAATTAAAAGAAGAGTTAAGATTAGAATTAAGTGAAGAAGACTTAAAAACTGAAAGTTATGATGAATTATTCCAAAAAATCTATAACATAATCAAAACTACTTATGAAGAAAAAATGAGTATGGCAGCAACTGAACAAAGAAGTGAAATAGAAAGAATTGTTTACTTACAAATTCTTGATAATGCATGGAGAGATCATTTATATGCAATGGATACTTTAAAAGCAGGTATTGGACTTAGAGGTTATAACCAAAAAGATCCATTAGTTGAATATAAAAAAGAGTCATACAATATGTTTATGGAATTTATCACAAACATTAAATCTGAAATAATCAAAGTGTTATTTGCAATTCAACTTCAATCTAAAGAAGATGCAGCAAAAGAGCAAGAAGCTTTAGAAAAAATGAAAGAAGAAATGGAAGAATCAGCTACAGCTGGTGCAACTACAAATGTAGCTAAAAATGCTGTAACTTCAAGTGATAAAAAAATAGCTAGAAACGATCCATGTCCATGTGGAAGTGGTAAGAAATATAAACAATGTTGTGGTAAAAGTGGACCTAAAAAAGGTTTAGTATCAGGAAACTGATTTGAATAAAAAATTAATTAACTTCATTATCAAGAAGTACCTACAATTTGATAAGAAAAATCCATTTATTTCAATAAGTGCTATTTTAGCATTTATTGGGGTAGCTATTGGTGTTATGGTTTTAATACTATCTATGGCTATTATGAATGGAACAGCAAAAGAGTTTGAAAAAAAACTTTTTACTATGAACTATCCATTGACTATCTATCCTAAGTTTTCAACTGTTGATAAAGACCTATTAGAAAATCTTGAACAGAAATTCCCTCAAATGATGTTCTCACCATATATAACTACACAAGTAATCATTCAAAACAGTGATAATATGAGTGGTGGTATTATGTATGGAGTGATTCCAAATAAAGAGAGAAAAATAAACTCTATTTTTGATGAAGCTTTAAAACAAAAAGATCTAAAAAAATATGAAATGCTTGTTGGTACTGGTATTAAAGATGATTTGTATTTAGTAGCAAATGAAAAAGTAACTCTATTTTTTACAGATTTAAATCCAGCTGGTTTTACAAGTTTACCCAAAATGAAAAGATTTAAGTATGTTGAAAATTTCAAGTCAGGATTAAACGCTTATGATAAAGCTTATATCTACACAGATATTACTTCACTTCAAACTATTTTAAACAAAGATGCCAACTACTACAATGGTATTCATGTGTATTCAGATGATGCTTTCAAAGACATCAAACTTTTACAAGAAGAACTTGGTGCTAGTTTTGGTGTTGTTGGATGGTGGCAACAAAATGGTAACTTCTTTGCAGCTATGGAAATGGAAAAAACTGCTTTATTTATTGTTTTAATGCTTATTATTTTAGTAGCATCTTTAAATATCATTTCATCATTATTGATGACTGTTATGAGTAGAAGAAAAGAAATTGCTCTACTTTTATCTATGGGTGCTTCATCAAAAGAAATAAAATCAATATTTTTAAAACTAGGAACGATTATAGGTTTTTCAGGGATCTTAACAGGAATTGCTTTAGGATTTATTGGATATTGGGTATTAGATACATTTGAAGTAATTTCACTTCCAGCTGATGTATATGGAACAGCTAAACTACCATTAGATTTAGCAATGGTTGATTTTGTATCTATTATTATTGGTGCTGCTATTATTGTTGTATTATCATCATATTATCCAGCTTCAAGGGCCACAAAAATTGATGTAATTGATGTATTAAGAAACGAATAGATATATTCGTTTCCTAATTTTGCTCTTTAGTCTTCATTTCAATCATCATTACCAAGTACAGAATCATATAAATTCTTAGGTGTATTTATAATTCTCTTACCAAAATCTAAAGGTGCATTTATTCCTTCTTTTAAGAAGTTTGTTTCCACTTTAGGATCATCTATATTTCCAAGTATTCTAACACTTGTTTCTACTCTATTATTCTTACCTAACAACAGATAATTTACCACAGGTAAGTGCTTAACTATGTTTGAATACCCCTTTAAAAAGATAAGATTCATATTCATATCTAATGTGTCAGTTTTTAAATCAACTATACCACTACCTTCAAAGTCAACTGAATTTCCTATTGTTGATAGTTCTTTTACTAGAATTTTATCATTTATTGGACTATATTTAAAGTTTACGTTTCCTTCATTTATTCTATATCCATTTAAATTAAAACCATCATTACTAAGTATGTCTACAACTGAAGGAATAGCTAATAAGGGATTGATTAAAGCAGGTGTTGTATTAACAAAAGTAATAAGATTATTAATAAAAGCCAAGTCTTTAATTCTTGAATTAAGTAGTTCAATATCACCCTCTAATTCATAATTTTTACCTGTAATACTTACATTCATAATACCACCAGAAAATATATTTTTACCTATCATTGTATTAAGATAGCTATCATTTAAGTTTTCTGCAAATATCTTATTTTGTTTATTTTTATCTTCAAACCTTATTTTCACACTATTATAATTTAAATCTAAAACTACGTTTTCATCTAGTTTTGCGTCAATGTTTTTTGCTAAAAACTTAAATTTATCATTTATGATAAGGTTTGAATTAACTGCTTTTAAAACATACTTCTCTTTGTCATAAGCGTTGTTTTTTGAAGAGTCATCATTAGTATTTATTTGCACATCATAACCATTTAAATATACATCTATATACTCTTGATTTGATAAGTTTTTATATCTTATAGTATTATCCACTGTATCAATTTTTATATCGTTAGATTTACTTAAAACACCAATAATATCTAAAGCTTTAACCTTTTCATTATCTTTTAAAAGTGGTATATCTAAATCATAGACTCGGGCATTAAAATATGCATTTCCCTCTTTTATCTGAACATCAGCACTTGACACATTATAAATAGTTGATTCATTTTCTAGAATTACATTTTCAACATTTGATAAAACTACATTTGAAATAATTTCACCATCTATATTTAGATTTTTTATTTTTTTTGCATCATAAATATTTTTAGAATAAATTTGTAGATTTTCACCAAATACACTAGCTTTAAACTCTATATTTTTATAATCTTTTACCTTTAAAAAAAGTTTTCCACTTGAAATATTATTTTTACTTAAAATAGATGAATAATTAACTAGTTTAGATAAATCTGTTAAGTCAATATTTATGTATTCATTTATTGTTAAGTAAGCATTTAAATCAAGTAAATCAATATTTACGTCATCATTAAAGTCTAATTGTAATTTAGATTTAGTATCTTTTATATTTATGATTTCTTCATCAGGTTTTATTAAAATAGAATTTATAGATGCATCGCCACTTGCTTTTAAAGTATCTGTGTTAATTTCCATATTAATATTTGCATCAATCATATCATCATGTTTAAAATCTGCCTTTGAAATTTTTACTATATTCTTTTCTAAAGTCACTATTGCACTTTTTGAATAAAGATCAAAACTATTATTAATACTTACATTTGAATCTTTTATTTCAAATCTCCCGTAAGTTTCCATAGGATTAACATAGGGAATAAAAAGTTTTAGTTGAGCATTCGTTTGTCCACTTTTTTGAATAAGAGGAATGTTCACATTAAAAGCTTTTAATATGTCTTGAATATTGTTATCTAGTATATGCTTAGTTTTAATTTCAACTATAACTACGCCATTTTTTTGAGATGCAATATTTTCTATTAAAACATTACTACCATTTAGTGCTATTCCTCTAAAAGTTGGTGTGTCTAATTCAAACTTTAAATTATTGTTTTCAAAGGTGATATCTATTTTTTTAGTTTTTATGGCTTCAACTTTGTTATTGAACTTTATACTAGCATCACTAATGACTGCTCTTGCTTTTAAACTATTTTCGTCTAATTTGTTTTTTATTAAGTCATATTTACCTGTAAGGTTTTTAATTTTTATGGAACCCTTAACATTATCATATGTCCATGCTTTTGCTACACTATCCATATCTTTTAAGTATGGTTTTAAAAAATGAAGGTTTTTAAATTTGTTCGTTTTTAAAGCAAACTCTATATCTTCTTTAGTGGCATTTATATTTAAATCACCAATTATATCTTCAAGGAAAAACTTACCCTTATAATCTATTTTATTTAAAGCATAAGAAATATCAATTTTTCCATCAACTAAAATATCTTCATTCTTAAAATATAATGAATATAAATCTAAATTTGTATTTCCAATAAAAGAGTGTTCAAATGAAGTGGCTAAATTTATATATTTGTTATCTAAGTATAAATAGTTGTCTTCAAGATTTATTGTAAATCTGTTATTTTGAACTTCAAAGTTCTCAATATCAATTTTTTGAAAGTATTTTAATATGTTAGGTAATAACTGTATATCTTTTTTTATTTCTTCAAATGTGGATTCAGTATTAGTTTTTTTATTGTTTAAAATAACATCTTCAACACTTAAAATAAGCTTTTTATCTAATTTTATATAGAATTGCGAAATAGAAATATTTCCAAAGGAAAATGAGTTAATTTTGATACCAAAAAATAAAGAAAAGAAAACTAATAATAAAAAAATTACAAAAAATAACAACAAAACTTTAATAGCTTTTAACATTATTGAAATTGTCCTTGTATTAGTTATTTGCATACTTTTTTATCTTACAAAACCTGTAACAACTACACAAGTTTTATTTATTCCTAAAGGTACTACTACAGGGATTATAACATATTTAAATAAATCTGGCTTTGAATTAAATACTATTGATAATATTGTATTAAGAACATTAGGTTATATTCAAAGTGGATGGATTAATTTAGAAGCAAACAATCTATCTAAAATGGACTTTTTATATAAATTAACAACTTCAAAAGCTGCATTAAAAAACGTAACTTTAATTCCAGGAGAAACATATTATTTCTTTTTTAAAGATATAGCTCAAAAGTTTAATTTAGATGAAAAAACATTATTAAAAACTTACAATAAGTATTCATACAAGCAAGATGGCACAATACTTGCAGATACTTATTCACTACCATATGGAATGAAAGAAGATCATATAGTTCTTTTTTTACTCTCTCAAACAAATAATAAATATGAAGAGTTTTCTAAAAAAATATTTGGTTATTATGACAAAGAAAAATGGTATTCATATATAACTTTAG
>JBDNBT010000122.1:0-5497 GCA_039767755.1 Sulfurovum sp. | reverse complement strand
ATAGTTTTCATCATCAAGCATTCTTAATATGGTATCTTTTTTATTAAGCATTTCTTGAGAAGTTTGTTTTGTTTGAAAAGTAAAATCTTTATCACTCATAGTTTTTAAAGCATCTAAATCTTTTTTAATTGTAGGTACAGTAACTTTTAACTCAAGGGATAGTTCTTTTGGATCAGTTATACCACGTAAAATCAACTCCCTTAAAGCTATTCTTCTAGTTTTAATTTTACGTCGTCTGTGATAAGAAATTTTCATTTAATTACAGTAGATATCTTGTAATTTATTTTTTAGATTTTTTTCTTGAAGCTTTAGCCATTTTAGCTTTTTTCTTAGCTTTTTCTTTATTTAAACTTGCAGCTTTTCTTGCGTTTACTACTTGTTCTTTTGTAGTAGTATCTTTTGTAAATGCCTTAGGAGTATCATTTCTCTTTGCAGCAATTAAATTCATTTTTGTGCTTTTAACACTATTATTGTTTTGACTTTTAGCCATTGTATTACCCTAGTTGATTTTTGACTTATGTTAATTTATTTTTATAAAAGAAGTGAAATTCACTTCTTTTAACTATTAAATATGATAGTTTGGAGCTTCGTTAGTGATTGTTACATCATGAACGTGAGATTCTCTTAATCCAGCACTTGTAATCTGAACAAACTCAGCTGTATCTTGGAATGTAGGAATATCTTTACTTCCTAAGTAACCCATAGATGATCTTAATCCACCAACCATTTGATGAATAATATCAGAAATACTTCCTCTATAAGGAACCATACCTTCAATTCCTTCAGGAACTAATTTATCAGCTGCAGTACCCTCTTGGAAATATCTATCTGTACTACCTTTAGTCATAGCTCCAATAGAACCCATTCCTCTATATGATTTAAACTTTCTACCTTGAGAAAGAATAACTTCACCTGGAGATTCTTCAGTACCAGCTAATGCACTTCCCATCATAACAGCACTTGCACCAACAGCTAATGCTTTTGCAACATCACCTGAATATTTGATACCACCATCAGCAATTACAGGAACACCATGCTTAGCACCTTCAGCTGCACACTCATCTATTGCAGAAACTTGAGGAACACCAACACCTGCTACAATTCTAGTTGTACAAATAGAACCAGGTCCAATTCCAACTTTAACAGCATCAGCACCAGCTTTGATTAAATCAGCTGTAGCTTCAGCAGTAGCAACATTTCCAGCAATAATATCAACATTCATTTCAGCTTTAATAGCTTTAACAGTATCTAAAATACCTTTTGAATGACCATGAGCTGAATCTAAAACTAAAACATCAACACCAATTTCAACTAAAGCTCTAGCTCTGTCTAATTGACCAACACCAATAGCAGCACCAACTCTTAATCTTCCAAACTCATCTTTGTTTGCATTTGGATATTCTCTTTTTTTGTTAATATCTTTAATTGTAATTAAACCAATTAAGTTATCTTGATCATTTACAATTGGTAATTTTTCAATTTTATTAGCATGCATAATATCAGCTGCTTCTTCTAAAGTAGTACCTTCTTTAGCTGTAACTAAAGGCATATTAGTCATTTTTTCTTCAACATTAAAAGAGAAGTCTTTTGTAAATCTCATATCTCTATTAGTTAATATACCTAATAATTTATTATTATCATCTACAACTGGAACACCAGAAATTTTATATGAAGCCATTATATCTTCAGCATCTTGTAAAGTCTGACCTGGTTTAACTATAACAGGATCAATAATCATACCTGATTCAGATTTCTTAACTTTTTTACATTGTAATACTTGAGCTTCAACGTTCATATTTTTATGAACAATACCAATACCACCTAATCTAGCCATAGCAATAGCTGCTCTGTATTCAGTAACTGTATCCATAGCTGCTGAAACAAAAGGGATATTAACTTGTATGTTTTTTGTAAGTTTTGATTTTAATTCAACTTCTTTTGGTAATACTTCTGATTTTGCTGGTACTAAAAGTACATCTTCGAATGTTAAAGCTTGTTTTCTTATTCTCATTTTTTATTCCTATTTTGTGTTCTAGTTGTTGTTGTAATTTACAGCTTTTTCTAACGATAAAGCACCATCAAATAAAGTTTGTTCATCATATGCTTTAGCAATTAATTGTAATCCTATTGGCATATTATCTTCATCTTTATCAACAGGAAGCGAAATTGCAGGTAATCCCGCTAAGTTAACTGAAATTGTATAAATATCACTTAGATACATTTCAAGTGAAGTTTTAAAAGCTCCAAATTCAGGAGCAGTTGTAGGGGCTACAGGTGATAAAATCAAATCAGCCTCATTAAATATTTTTGTATATTCATCTTTAATAAGATGTCTTACTTTTTGAGCTTTTATATAATATGCATCATAATATCCAGAACTTAATACAAAAGAACCTAACATAATTCTTTTTTGTACTTCAGCACCAAAACCTTGCGATTTTGTTTGAATATACATATCTTTTAATCCACCCTCTTCTTTTCTATTTCCGTATCTAACACCATCAAATCTTGATAAGTTTGCACTAGCTTCAGCAGTAGCTACAATATAATATGAAGAAAGAATTTTATCTGTATCTAACATATTTTTGTGAACTATTGTATGCCCAGCTTCTTTTAAAGAGTTTATAGTTTTTTCAAAAGCATCTTTAATAGCAGGACTAGCTTGCTCAATAAAATTATCTATAACAGCAATTGTAAGTTTTTTGTTCCCATCTAAGTTTGGAGTTACAGCTGTATAATCTACATTTGCTGAAGTAGAATCCATAGGATCATGTCCAGAAATAATATCATATAAAATAGCTGCGTCTTCAACATTTTGAGTTACAGGACCAACTTGATCTAAAGAAGAAGAATAAGCTGTTACACCATATCTTGATACTCTTCCATAAGTAGGTTTCATACCAACAACACCACAATAAGCAGCAGGTTGTCTAACACTTCCACCTGTATCAGTTCCAAGTGCAGCAACAGCAATACCAGCAGCAACAGCAGCAGCACTACCACCACTACTTCCACCAGCTGTTTTATTTGGATTATGTGGATTTAAAGTTTTTCCATAACAAGAAGTATCAGTTGCACTTCCCATTGCAAACTCATCCATGTTTGCTCTACCAAAGGGACTTAGTCCACCATTTCTTAAGTTAGTAATTACAGTAGCATCATAAGGACTTACATATCCTTTTAAGATATTACTACAACAGCTTACTTCCCAGTCTTTAACATTAATAATATCTTTAATAGCAATTGGTACACCATCACCAGAGTTTGATATATCACTATTTGTTAATTGCTCAACATAAGCGCCATCACTATTTTCTTTGATTTTATTAGCTAATTCTTCTTTTAGTTTTTTAAGTTCATCAGCACTTAAATTAAGTGCCTCTTTTAGAGTAATCAAAAAGTTTCTCCTACAATCTTCAGTTGTTATAATACGCTCGATTTTATCTAATAAATCATTAAATTTTGGTAAATCATATTTTTAATATTAAACTAAGTTTTGAGAGAATAAAAAAAGGGGAAAGAAATTAATCTTTCCCCTTTTGAAGTGAATTATAAAGTGTTACTATACAAATGAAATGAATGCCATTTGTGTAGCGTCACCTCTTCTAATTCTTGTTTTAATAATTGAAGTATATCCACCGTTTCTACCTACGTATTTTGGTGCAACTTCGTTAATTAATTTTTTTGTAGCTTCTTTATCTTGTAAGCTAGCAAATACTGTTCTGTGAGTATTTAAGTCTGCTTCTCTTGAAACAGTGATTAATTTTTCAATATATCTTCTTAACTCTTTTGCTTTTGGAACAGTTGTTTCAATTTTTTCTCTTTCAATTAAAGCGATTGCCATGTTTTTTAACAATGCTTTTCTGTGAGAAGATGTTCTATTTAATCTTCTATATCCGTGCTTATGTCTCATTTTAAACCCTCTATTATGCTTTTAGTTGCTCTAGTTTTCTTCTTAATGCTGAAGCAACATTTTCTGGAAGTGTATTTTCAACAGGATAACCTAATGACTCCATTTTCTCAGCGATCTCATCATAAGATTTCTTACCTAAGTTTTTGATATTCTTAACTTCAACTTCACTCATAAGTACTAACTCACCTAAGAACTTTAATCCAGCTCTATCTAAAGAGTTGAAACTTCTAGCACTTAAATTTAATTCGTCAATTCTTACTACTAAATCTTTAATTTCAGTTGGCTCTTCACCTGAGTCACTTACAGTAACTTCAGATAAGTCAAATACTTTATTAAATACTGACATTTGAGAGTACATAACTGAAACAGCTTCTTTAAATGCAGTGATTGGTGAAATTTGACCATTCGTTTTTACATTAAATACAGCTTTTTCGAAGTTAGGATTATCTTCAACTAACATTTTTTCTACATCGTAAACTACTTTTTCAACAGGAGTAAAGAACGCGTCTAATGGAATGTAATCTGAACCAACGATATCTCTAATATCTTCAGAAGGCATATATCCAATACCTCTTTGAATAATTAAAGAGAAAGTTAAATTACAATCACTGTTGATAGTAGCTAAATGTTCATCAGATGAAACCACATCAACTTCAGAGTTGATTAGGTCTGAACCTTTAATTTCTTTAGGTCCATCAAATGAATATTCTACTACTACTTGTTCTTCATCACCATTAATTTTAAACTTAATATTTTTAAGATTAATAATAAAAATAGCTATGTCTTCTAACATACCTCTTAAAGAGTCAAACTCGTGAGAAGCGCCTTCAATTTTTACTGCAATAGGAGCGTAACCAATTGAAGAGCTTAAAAGTAATCTTCTTAATGGGTGTGCTAAAGTAATTGCAAAACCACTTTCAAATGGATATGCAGAGATCTTAGCCTCATTTTCATTAATTGCTTCGATCTCAACTTCTGTTGGTAAAAACGGTGTATCTGCAAATTTTTTCATTAGCTACCTTTTCTTTATTATTTAGAATATAACTCTACGATTAATCTCTCTTCAACAGGAATAACAACTTCTTCTCTAGCTGGGATTCTTGTGAAAATTCCAAATACTTTATCTTTATCAGTGTCAACCCATTCTACCATTCCAGTTTGGTTAGTTAATTCTAACGCTCTTTGAATTTGTGGATTTGATTTAGATTTTTCTCTAATTTCAATTTTTTGACCAGGTTTTACAACGAATGAAGGAATATCAACTTTTTTCCCATCAACTAAAACGTGACCGTGAGTTGTAAATTGTCTAGCATTTGCTCTAGTTGTAGCAAATCCCATTCTATAAACAACATTGTCTAATCTTTGCTCGATTAAAGTAATTAAGTTTGCACCTGTATTACCTTCTCTTCTAGCAGCTTCTTTGAAGTATTTTCTGAATTGTTTTTCAGATACACCATACATAAATTTAGCTTTTTGCTTTTCTCTTAATTGTAAACCATACTCAGAAATTTTAGTTCTTCTTTGTCCATGTTGTCCTGGAGCAAATGGTCTTTTTTCTAATGCAGATTTTCCGTTAAGTCTTCT
>JBDNBT010000121.1:0-3308 GCA_039767755.1 Sulfurovum sp. | reverse complement strand
TAATCATATATAATATCAACTGCAACACCTCTTAACAAACCTTGTTCTCTTAGTTTGTTTTTTGAATTAATGAAATGCTCATTTTTGTCACAAAATCCATCGATTATTTTATGTACATTTATTCCATTAATTACATCTTTAGGGGCGTTTCCCCAAGCTTTCCCTTTTAGTGGATCTGATAAATAGTTACCTATTTGAAACTCTATATTATACTCAGAAAGAAATACGTGTGATAACCAATTCAACCAAAGCCTTTTATTTGGATTTTATCATCAATAGATTTAATTCAACATAATAGGCAAAAGTTTTATTTCACTATTATAGTAATAGTTATATAATTAAAAAAAGATATAATAAAAGATGTATTAGAAAAATACTTGTAAAATATTAATATAAAGACTCATATGTGAATTTAGATATATATTATGATAAAGAGTGTCCATTTTGTAAACAGTATGCAAAACTAATGGCTTTAAAAAAGAATCATAATGTAAGTATTAAAAATGCAAGGGAATATAAATCTAAGATTATAGAGTTTAATAATCTTGGATTTAATATAAACGAAGGTTTAATTGTAGTTTGTGAAGAAAAAATATATCATGGTAGTGATGCTGTGATTTTTTTAGACAAACTAGATAAGACTGGAATAAAAATTTCTTTATATGATAATATTTTATTTAAGAAGGTTTTATATCCAATTGTAAAGTTTATTAGATATATATTATTAAAAATACTTGGGAAAAACCCAAATATTTTATAAGATAGTATTTATTAGATTTGATAATCAGGTGGTGTATCATCCCACTCAAATAAGAAACACATAGGTAGTAATTCTCTTTTATTTAAAAACTTAGCTGTGATTAATCCTCCAATGAATATAGAGAAAATAGCAATAGCTGAAGCAAACGCTAAAGTTGATAATCCTGTTAAACCTTGTCCAACTGTACATCCAATTGATAAAATACCACCAACACCCATTAAAGCTCCACCAATCATATTGTATTTAACCCTATCAATGTTTTGTCCAGATGTACATCCAAAGCTGTATCTTTTATTAACTTTTGACATAGAAAATGCTCCAATTAAAGCACCTGTGATAACACTAATTGCAAAGCTAAACTCACTTACTTGATAAAACATAAATAACTCTAAACTCTGAGCAGTTGGATATACAAAAGTAATACCAGCTGGGTTTATGATTCTTTCCATACTTTCAGATCCAATAACAGTAGTTATATACCAAGCAACTGCTACTAATAATCCAACTAAAATTCCATCAACTAAAGTGAAAATTCTTTTAATACTTTTTGTTAAAATTAATAAAATCACAAATAATATAGCTAATACAACAAATACATTCATTTCAAAGTTACCAATATATGATGATAACTTTATTAAAGTAGGGTTGTTCACAAAGGGTGCTAAAGCTCCACTTAAAAAACCTTTTGTTGTTCCATATGCAAAAATACCAATAAATAATAAAGTAATTAAAGCTTTTGAGTCACCTTGACCAAATTTAATTAAACTTCTATTACTACAACCATCTGCTATCATCATTCCAGCACCAAACATTAAACCACCAATTATAATTGCCACAAAATTTATATCACTTTTATGGTAGTTTGTATCTGTTAAACTAATATCAAATTGATTAGTCATAAGTGTAGTTGCAAGAACAGCTACTATCATAGCCATAATTACAGATGCTCCACGTCTTGTAGACTTAGTTAAAATATAATCTTTTATTGAACCACTAAAACAAAATTGTTGTTTCTGTGCGATTACTCCAAAAGCAATTCCTAATATAAATCCTAAAATGTTTACATATTGATAAATTTCTAATTCTTCAAACACTTTATTCCCTTTAATCTTAATGTAAAGCAAGTATATAGGAATAGATTGATTTTATTTGTAAAAATTACTGTAAATAGGAAAAAAATTACAATAGTGTATAAAAATGAAACATATATAAATAAAATATAGTTGATAAATTAAGTTTAGTATTCATAGATACTATAAATTAGTATTAGTAGATAAAGTATAGTAAATATATCAAGATTATTAATCTTGATATATAATTATTTCTTGTGATTATCTACAGTAGAAGGAATAGTATTACCACTAGCTTGGTATTTTAAACTTTCAGGGTATGTTTTGTAGTGTTGTCTTACTGCTTGTGCAAGTTTAATTTTAGTTGGTACATCAATTAGACCATTAGCAGGAATTACTTCAACTAATTTTGTAACTAATTCATCTTGAGGAGTTGGTACAAGTTTTGCCCATGATAATAATAGATTTTTATCCACAAACCTTGGAAGTGAACCCATAATACCTTCATCATTTTGATCATGAACTAATAATCCAGAAGTAGTACCCCTATCTAAAGTTAAAACTTGAAATAGGTATAAAGTATGATAAGAAAGTTGTTCTTTAATATCTTGAACACTAAAAGAAGTTCTTGTTTTAAAAGCATTATCAATAATATCAATATATGTGTTTATAATTCCCAAACCAAAATCATAAGAGAAATCAAAATCTTTTTCTTTATTTGCAGTTTTATAGTCTTCTAAATAAAAGTGTACAACACCTCTGTGTCTATTTAAAGCAGGTATATTAAAATACTTATCACCTTGAGATGTTCCTTCTGCATAAGTATTGTTTGCAAAATTTGCTATTGTACAAGTGAATTTATCTTTATCTTCTTGATAAGCTATTGCAGGATTTAAATCAGCCATAACTCTAAAATATGATTTTTCATTTGCTATTTCTGTGAAACTAATGTGCATATGCATAGATGGTACATTTGGGTTTTTTGGATGAATAATTGTAGATATAGCAGTAGCAGATCTTAATCTTTTAGTTGGTTCATCATCATAATGAACTTGAGATACATTTACACTTGCTGTGTTAAATAAAACTTCATCTCTAGCTTCATATCTATTTCCACCACCATGAATTCCATTATCTCTTTGCCATTTAACTTCTTCAAAATCTTTGTTTTCACCTAAGTTTTTTGATAAGTCATTTAGTTTTGATACAAAATGTGATTGTAATTTAGTAACTAAATCATAAGCTTCTTTTGCATCAATTGAGTTTGAAAATTTAATATTCATAATAGTAAAGTCCTTATATATCTTGATTTTCTGTTTTCATATCTTCTAAACCTTCAAGAATATCTAAAGCTTGATCTTGAGTTATAGTACTGTTTTCAATATCTAATAATACTTCTTCAAAGTATTTTTTAACTTGAGAAATATATTCTAATTCTTCTTGAACACTTTTACTTTTTTTCTTAGATAATTGTTCTT
>JBDNBT010000120.1:0-4508 GCA_039767755.1 Sulfurovum sp. | reverse complement strand
TAGTTATAACTTCAACAGTACCACTTTGCCCACCTGCGTTAACAAAATCACCAACTTTAAATGGTCTCATTAAAATCAACATAACACCTGAAGCAAAATTACCTAATGAATCTTTTAGTGCTAAACCTATTGCTAAACCAGCAGCACCTAAAATTGCAAAAAATGAAGTAGTATCTACACCAACTTGTTTTAAAGCAGTTAAAGCAACGATTACTAATAATACATAGTAAATAATATCATGTAAAAATTTTGCTAAAGTAATATCAACCTTAGAAGTTTTAGTCATCATATCTTGAATTATATCAGCAACTTTTCTAACCACATACTTACCAACAATAAATATTACAATAGCAATTGCAATATTTAATGCGTATAAACCTATCATATCACTTACAGCTTGAACACTAGATTCCACTAAATTATCCTTTAATTAGTTCTTGGATTTTTGTACATACATCGTCAATTGAAACTTCAGTTTTTTCTAATGTTTTTCTATCAACTATTTCTACCATACCATCTTGAAGTTTTTTACCAATAACTACTGCATAAGGGAAACCTAATAATTCAAAATCACCCATTTTAAATCCAAATCTTTCTTTTTTTCTATCATCAATAATTGTATCAATACCATTTGATTTTAATTGATCATAGATTTTCATTCCAGCGTCTAATTCTTCTTCTTTTTTAGCATTTGATACAATTATGTCCACTAAATATGGAGCAGTTTCTTTAGTCCAAATACAACCTTTATCATCATGGTTTTGCTCAATTACAGCAGCTACCAACCTTGAAATTCCAAGACCGTAACATCCCATAATAAAAGGTTGAGTTTTACCGTTTGCATCTAAGAAGTTTGCACCCATTGCTTCTGAGTATTTTGTACCTAATTGGAATATATGACCAGCTTCAATACCTTTTGTGTAAGTTAATGTTCCACCACAACATGTACAAGTATCACCTTCTTGAACAGCTACTAAATCAGCAAAATTTAAACCTTCTATTGAAGTTAAATCTACACCTTTTAAGTGATAGTTTTCTTCATTAGCTCCACAAACAATATTATTGTCTTCTTTTAATTCATTATCAACAATAACGTCAATACCTTCAGGATATCCAACTATTCCACAGTATCCTGCAACTAAACCTGCATTTAAAAGATCAGCTTCATTAGCATCTTCTATTTCTAAAGCATTTACAGCATTACAAGCTTTTGTTTCTTCTAATTCATCAGTTCCTCTTACAAAGAAAACTACAATTTTAGTTTCTTCTTCATATACTGCTTTTTTTATAACTGCTTTAATTGAATAATATGCATCTGCATTTAAAAAAGTACTAACTTCGTCAATTGTTTTTTGATTAGGAGTTTCAATTTTTTCTTGAGCAATAGTCTCTAATTTTTCTTTTTTGTTTGGTTTTCTAATTGCAGCTTCAATATTAGCTCCATAATCACAAGAATCACATACAACAATAGTATCTTCACCACTATTTGCTAATACATGAAATTCTTTTGAACCATTTCCACCAATAGCACCACTATCAGCATCAACAACTCTAAAATCTAATCCTAATTTTGTATAGATTTTCTTATATGTTTCTTCCATTAGATTGAATTCTCTAAGTAAATCTTCTTGTGATGAATGGAAAGAATATCCATCTTTCATTAGAAATTCTCTACCTCTCATTAAACCAAATCTTGGACGTGCTTCATCTCTAAATTTAGTGTTTATTTGATATAAATGTACAGGTAAATCTTTATAAGAAGTTACTCTGTTTTTAACCATATTAACTACAGCTTCTTCATTTGTTGGTGATAGTACATAATCACCATTTTTTCTATCTTTGAATCTTAATAATTCATTTCCCATAGTAGTAGATCTACCTGATTCATCCCATAAAGATAATGGGGTAACAAAACCAAATTGAACTTCATTTGCTCCTGCATTGTCCATTTCTTCTTTAACAATAGCTCTAATTTTGTCTAGAACCATTTTCCCTAATGGCATAAAATCATAAATTCCAGCACCAGTTTGAGCTACAAATCCACCTCTTACAAGATATTGATGTGAAGGTAATGTTGCATCATTTGGTGTTTCTTTTGTTGTTGGTATAAATAAATTACTAAATTTCATATATGCTTATTCCTATTTTAATTTTTTTGTTAAATGATCACATGTTAGATCAATATTTGTATCACTGTTTATTCCAAATATTTTTTGAATTGCTCCAATTACAACATCACATTCCATATCTTTTGAAATAGATTTTATTTGTACAGATGGGGTATGAAGGTATTCTTGAATTACAGTTTGACAAAGTTTTTCAATATTTTCTTTATCTTCATGTTTTATAAAACCTTTTTTTAAAGCACTATTTACTTTCTTTTCAATTACATCATGTGCGTTTAAATGAAGTTGCTTAACTAAAGGTTCAACTTCTAAAGTTTTAAGCCAATTAAAAAACTCCATTGACATTTTACTTACTATTGAATAGGCTTGTTTAGCTTGAGATGCCCTTAAACTCATATTTTGATTTACTATATCTTGTAAATCATCAACTGAATATATTTCTAAGTTTGAATAAACAATATTATCATCAATATCTCTTGGAACTGCTATATCAAACCAGTATCTATATTTTGAAGTTTCATTTGTATTTTCTTGTGTAATTATTGGATAAGGAGCTGATGTTGCTGTTATCATAACCGTTGAAGTATCTAATAGTGAAGTTAATTTATCATAAGATTCAACATTAATATGATCTTCAAAAGTGGCAGCTAAATCTTGAGCTTTCTTCATATTTCTACTAGTAATCGTAACTTTAAATCCACTTGACAGAAGATGCTTTATAGTTAATTCACTCATCTCACCAGCACCAATAACAAGTGCATTAATTCCATTTGCATGTTGAACTATTTCTTTAGCTTTAGCAACAGCTGTTGAAGCAACTGAAACAGAACCTGTACCTAAAGAAGTAGCAGTTCTAACATTTGCTGCACATTTAAAAGCATAGTGCATAATTCTATTCATCTTAACATCACATAAGTTTCTATCTTGAGAAAATCTATAGGCATCTTTTAGTTGACCTACAATTTGTGTTTCACCAATAACAAGTGAATCTAAAGCAGAAGCTACAGTAAATAAATGGTGAACTGCACCATCATTATCATAAATATCAGCTCTATCATATAGCATATCAAAATCAACTCCAGCATAAGATGCTAATTTTGATATGGTATTTTTTGCACTTTGTTTAATATTTATTGATCTTGTGATTATTTCAACTCTATTACATGTAGAAAGTAAAACAACTTCTTTTGTAATTTCATCACTAGCGATTTTTCTTAAAAATCTTTCTTTTTCTTCATCACTATTAAATGCAAGTTTTTCTCTTAACTGTATATCAGTATTTTTGTGAGAAAAAGAGATAATCATATAACTCATAAACTAAAACTCTCTTTCTGTCATGGCTTTCATAATGAATACTAAAGTTTCACTATTTGGTTCATCCTTAACAATATCAATTGCTTCATTACCTATTTTCTTAGCTAACTTTATAGAATCTTCTAAAGCCTTAGTTTCACTCATTTGCTCTTTTATCCAAGATGATTCATCATTTGAAAGTTCTTTTTTATAAAGTGATTCTAATTTTGACTTATCTTCAAGTCTTTCATGTAAAAGTAGATAAGGAATAGTAACTTTACCTTCTACAAAATCTAACATTGCAGGTTTACCTAATGTTTCTGAATCTTGAGTGATATCTAAAATATCATCGATCATTTGGAAGGCTAAACCTAAATTTTTACCATATAAAGCGTATTTAGTTGCATCAAGTCCAGCTAAAATAGCAGCACTTTTAGCAGCAGCCTCAATAAGTGAAGCCGTTTTTTTATAAATCATCTCAAGATATTTATCATAAGAACTATTAAAGTCATCAGTCAAATCAACATCATCCATTTCACCGATACTTAAAAGTGTAACGGCATTTGAAACGTTGTATGCTATATCTTTGTTCATTTGAGTTAATTGAGTAAATGCTTTTGAATATAAAATATCCCCAAACATAATTGCTGTTTTATTATCAAATAAAGCATTTACAGAAGGCTTACCTCTTCTAGTATCAGCTTCATCAATAACATCATCATGTAAAAGTGATGCAGCATGAATCATTTCCACAACTGCACAAAGTTTTATTGACTCATCATTAACCCCTGCTATTTTAAGAATTAATTTTGATCTTAACATCTTACCTGTTGCTAAATTATCAAGTAAATCTAAACTTTTTTGATGATTACACTCTTTAACAAATTGTATAATTTGATTTTTAACTTGTTCTAGTTCTTCCAAGAATAAACCTTATGAATCTAATCTACAGATTATTTCACCAGTCAACTCTACATATAAACCTTTTTTCATAGAATTTACTTCTTTTTCATTTTCAAAAACAAATTTCTTGATTTCTTCAGCTAAATCAAAATCAGGACCTTTATCTTTTGATAGCATCATTTCCAT
>JBDNBT010000119.1:0-2874 GCA_039767755.1 Sulfurovum sp. | reverse complement strand
TAATGTAAATCCTTTAAATAAATTTACTAGATAGTTGTTTTTTATTCTATCTAATAAATTGTCTTTTTTGAATTTACACAGTTATTTTTACACTACCGTTTTAAAGTAGAGTTAATACTTTTACTTTAAAACTTTTTTTCTACTTTTTATGATCTTTAGTTTACTCAGGTTTTATAGTTGGGAAACCTAAACTAATCCAAGATTGAATTCCACCTCTATACCATTTTAATTTTTCTTCAGGATATCCATTTTTAATAAGTTTTTTCATAGCCTCAGGTGATTGTCCACACCATACTCCATTACAAAAAAGTAATACTGTTTTAGCTTTAGAATAGTCATATTTACCATTTTTTGTACTTACATTAAATAATTCCATCATCTCAGCATACTCTTTAACAAACTGTGTTTTGTTTGCATATGTATATGGAACATTTACAGCACTTGGAATTGTAGAGTGATAATACCAATCTTCAGTTCTTGAATCAACTAATAAATAATTGTCATCAAAAGTTGATTTTTGAATAAATTCTAATACTTCAACTTCTCCATATGTTTCAACTTTTTCAGAAAACTTAATAGGAGAGACTTTTCCCATATATGTTACAAAACTTCTTTTACATTCATCTGAAACAGAATTACTAGCACCATTTGAACCAAGCACTACTTTTGGATCGAATTTAACATCAAAACAATTTGTTGGTTTTTCTCTTTTAATTACAATACTTTTTTCATCACCATTTACATCTGTATATGAAGTTTCAACTCCAATAGACTCCAGTTTTGAAGAGAATAAAAAAGTTGTTATAAGTAATAATATTGATAATACTTTCATATTAAATCCTTTTATAATTTATATAAATATAATTTAAAGATCATTAAGAAAAGATTAATTATAGAAAATAGTAAAACTTATCAAAATGTGAAGCTTTCCTTAAATTAAGACAAAAACTCTCCACTTTCTAAAATATTCAGCTATTTTTGCTATAATTCAAAAAAACTAACTATTAAAAGATTAAAATTAATCGATCAATTGAAGGAAATTTATGACAAATAAGAAGGTTGAACTGTTATCACCAGCTGGTAACTTAGAGAAACTAAAAATTGCAATTAACTATGGTGCAGATGCTGTATATGCAGGGGTATCTCATTTTAGTTTAAGAATTAGAGCTGGAAAAGAGTTTACATTCGAAACTTTTAAAGAAGGAATCGATTACGCACATGCTAGAGGAAAAAAAGTTTATGCAACTATTAATGGATTCCCTTTTAACTCTCAAATAGATTTATTAAAAAAACACATTAAATCAATGGCTGAATTAAAACCTGATGGTTTTATTGTTGCAGCTCCTGGGGTTGTAAAATTATGTAAAGAAATAGCACCTGAAATTGACATTCATTTGTCAACACAAGCTAATGTACTTAACTATCTTGATGCACAAGTATTTTGGGATATGGGTGTAAAAAGAATTGTTGTTGCAAGAGAGATATCTCTAAAAGATGTTAAGGAAATCAAAAAACACTTACCTGAAATGGAAATAGAAATATTTGTTCACGGTTCTATGTGTTTTGCTTACTCAGGAAGATGTTTAGTTAGTGCTGTTCAAATGGGTAGAGTACCAAACAGAGGATCATGTGCTAATGACTGTAGGTTTGAATATACATTATATGCAGCAAATGAAGATCATAGTTCATTATTTAGATTAGAAGAAGAACCAGGTGTTGGTACATATATCTTTAATTCAAAAGATATGAACTTAGCATCGCATTTAGAAGAAATTTTAGATTCAGGTTGTGTTGATTCTTTAAAAATTGAAGGAAGAACAAAATCTCCATACTATGCAGCCGTTACAGCTAAGACTTATAGAAATGCAATTGATGACTACTATGATAGTAAGTTTGATGCAGATAAATATCAAAGAGAATTACATACAACTAAAAACAGAGGGTTTACAGATGCATATTTAGTTCACAGACCATTTGAAAAAACAGATTCTCAAAATCATGAATATGCACTAAGCAAAGGTTCATATGAAGTAAGTGGATTAGTTACAGAAGATGAAGAACATTTTATGTGTAAATATAAAACTTACCCAGGTGATGATATAGAAATATTTGCACCAAAAGGTACACAGTTTGAAGAGTGTGAAAATGAAATAGGTAAAATCTACAAAGGGGAAGATGATTTATATTATATTAATTTCAAAAAGATTTTAACTGAAACTTCAAAAGAGTTAGAGTCTGTACACAGCGGAAATATTAATAAAATTAAACTTCCAGGAAAATTACCATATTTAACTATGTTTAGAGTTAAAAGTGAAGAAACGGTAGAGGCTTAATAACATATCATGGTTTTTTTTAGGGTTACAGATAATATTAACATCAAAACAACAGATGGTACTTTAGTAAAATACAACAAATATAAATTTGCAGTATCTAATGAAACTGCATATTTAACAACTTTAGATGATTTTGATGATTTACAAGAAGTGCTTTCAAATGTTGATAAAGAAAAATTTGTAGCAAAACCACTAATTGAAGAAAAATTCAGAAGCCAAGAAAACTTTCCTATTGAGTTAGGAATATCAAATGCTTTTGAATATGATAAATACAAAAGCTTTCAAGAACAAATTGGAGATAGTGTTGTTATAAATAAACAAGACGTTGAAAATATGTTCTTTACTTCTAAAAAAGTAGATTTACTAAGTCAGCTAAAAAATCTTAATAAAGATGAAATATCAATTGCTATTATTGGAAAACTTGGTAATTCTATTTCTGAAATGACTGCATCATGTGCTGCATTAAAAATCTTATATTCTAAATTAAATGAGATATATAAAACTGTACATATGGATTTATATATAAATGCTTCAAACAACT
>JBDNBT010000118.1:0-3188 GCA_039767755.1 Sulfurovum sp. | reverse complement strand
GAAAATTTATAATGTATTTGTGTATAATCACAGAAATTATAAAACCCCAAGCAAATGCAAATAATCCAAAACCAAATAATCCAAGTTTTTGTAATAACCAATAATTTATTTTGAATCTTAACGGTATTGCCCTGTCAAACCATTTCTTTTCAAATGTTAATTTATTTTGTTCCATAAGTTATTTTTTAAACACCTTCATTAGAAAATAAATACCTAATGACCCTAATCCTGCTATTAATAGTTTATCAGCATATTGCCAAGACATCAACTTAAAGAGGATGGCGAAGCAAGTAATTGAAAACCCAAGATATTTTAGTTTTTCCATTTACTTAAAACTACAAATTCCAGCACAAAGTTTTAGAGTAAGTGCTTTAGGTATTACTTTTTTTAAGCCGTTCAATTTCTTTTTCTAAAGAAAATAAACTATTTGGTTTAATACTAATATAATGGGATAATAAGCCTATACCCCAACCTAAAGATGCAAAGTAAAACCAATTGAATTTCCCATTATCCAAGAAATCTAAACCAACGAGTAAGCAGTTTACTAAAATAAATATAAACAGGTGTCTTTTAAATGATATGTTTTTATGTGCTTGTTCAATAATATCTTGCTCTGAAGTATTTTTCATCGTTTATATTTTATCCAAATCTACAAATTCCATCACATAGTGAGATAGGAAGTTGGAGCTTTAATTCCTTTTGGGAGCTGTCATTCCTTTCTGCTCTTTGCCTTTCTTCTCATTGTTTATTTCAGCTTTTTGAAGATTAAACTCAAAAACTCCGTCAATTTTATTCTTCCCATTTTTATTATAGCCTATTAAAGTGTCAATAATAACTTCAACCTTTTCTATATCTAAATTTTCAGGAACTGTAATATCAACTTTTATTGATTCAGGAAAACGAATGGATACACAAGAGCAAATTGATAAACTCAAAAGAGATATAAATAAGATATTTTTCATTAGTTTTTATTTTGTTCAAATCTACTAATTCCATCGCAAAGTTTTAGGTAAGGAGTTAGGGTCTTTAATGCCTTATTATAATAGTTGTTGGAGTATAAATACCAAAAGTGAAAGAATTTAAAGCCAAATCAATGAACGAATGTTTTGTGATTATCGTATAATCTTCCTTCTCAATAATCTGTTTCATTTCAGGAATATCAAAAGATATTAGACCATTAACTAAATGCGTTTGTTTTAATCTTATTTCACTATTTCCTTTAGCACCCTCCCCAACAACAAATTGTGTTGTATAACAAGAAGTAAATGCAAATATTAAAGTAATTAATAGAAGTTTTTTCATTAGTTTTTATTTTCTCAAATCTACAAATTCCATCGCAAAGTTTTAGTGAATCCTCAATAATGCAAACACCTTGTGTTTAAAATTTTAAAGTATGCTTGTTGTTTTATAATTTTTAATAACAATTTTATAGTAAATACAGGGGATAAATTTTATAATGTTAAAAAGTAATAATTTAATACTTTAACATTATAAAATTTTAATAAAATGTTTATATATTAGCAGGAAAGAACTATAAGTATGAAACCTGCAAAGTATGAAAGAGTAAGTACCAAAGAACAGAGTACTGCTCGGCAAAGATTAAGCAAATTAGAGGATGGAACGCCTGTATTAGAGGTAGTAGACAAGTGTAGTGGTGTAATACCATTTAAGGAACGAGAACACGCACCTAAACTGCTTACAATGGCTCAAAGAGGCGATATAGATACTCTATTAGTCCACTCTATAGATAGGTTAGGTAGAAACACCGTTGATATCCTAAATACTGTACAAGAGTTTACTAATATGGGTGTAAATGTAAAGTCAACTACAGAAGGTTTAGAAACGCTTATAGATGGTAAGGAGAATCCTACTACTAAAATGATATTATCTATAATGGCTACACTTGCAGAGTGGGAACTTAAAAATGCCAAAGAACGTCAAGCAGAAGGTATAGAAAGGGCAAAGAAGTTAGGTAGGTATAAGAACAACGGAGGTAATAAACCTGTTGAGACAGTAGAACAGTTCTTCTCTAAAGCTAAAGTTCAAAAGTGTCTAAAAGAACTTAAAAATGGCGAATCTATTAATCGTGCTTCAAAGATTTCAGGAGTGTCCTATCCTACTGCTCAAAAGGTATATAATTTAGCTGTCAGCGAGGGTATGATTTAAGGTTGTATTACTGATTATAAATTAGATTAATAAATTGATTGTACTGTTCTTTGTCACTTACCTTAAAATGAATATACCAAGTTCCCATTCCTGATTTGTATTCTTTTGAACTCGGTTTTGGTCCAAAGATGTTTTTAAATGAAACTCCTGAATAATCTCTAATGTATTTAAAGATGTTATCCAATTCTGTTTTGTTTGCTGTGTAATACTCTAATTGTGTTTTCATATCTGTATATATTTAATTGTTTAACACAGCAAACATCTAAAAGAATTAAATGCAGGTATTCAACTATAAAGAACTATAAAGAGGTATAAAGAAATTACTCGTTGCCTTTTGCCTTTTCTAAAATCATCGTCATTAGTTCACGATGCTTATCCTCGTGGTCGTTTAATTCGTTGATTGTATTAACTATAATAGAATCTATCTCTTTATAGTTTTTTGGCTTTCTTGGTTCGTAACTATATCTCTGTGCAGCTACGTTTTTTATTTTGAAGAACTTTTCAATTAAAGAGTTTAGTTTGTGTTTTGTTACAATATTCACCTCTACAAGTTGGTCAATCAAATAGATTAGTAAGTTTTCTTCTCTTAACCATTTCCCTTCAAAATTATATTCTGTCTTTTCTTTAAGTCCTCTGCCTGTAAACAGAATAGCAAAACCTAAACTGTCGTGTTCGCTAAAGTATCCTTGTTGTTGAAGTGTACCTGATAAAGTTGCAAAAAAAGACAACTGTAATGGTATGTCATACCTATCGCCTTTTGAGAATTTTAGGTTTTCCATACCACTAAAGTAAAAAAACTTTTCAACGTAAATGACTACTGTAAATCAGTAAGTTAACTCATTTTCAGCCCCCAAATTGTTTATATCTCTCCTATTCAAGATTAACACATTGGGTACAATCTTATTGTATAAATGACAGAGCGTTAACGTAGCGTGATGTTTTCCTGAACGAAAGTTCAAAACCGTACAGGCTGTGAGTGGGTAAGCAGACACAATTTTGACTCGGTGGAGAGTGTGTTTAGT
>JBDNBT010000117.1:0-5950 GCA_039767755.1 Sulfurovum sp. | reverse complement strand
TCTAAAACAGTAACACTACTAGCTCCTGCATTTTTAGCAGCTGATATTGCATCATTTCTTTTATCTACTGGAACAATAATAACAACTGCACTAAACTGTAAAGACAATGAATGCCTAACATCAGAACCATAAATATTAACAGTTGATAAGTCCATATTTTCAGCATCCAAAATTGAATCTCGCAGTAAATCTTTATTTTCAATCTGACTATCAGACTTTATACCCATTCTTTCAGTAATTACACCATAAAGCATAACTGTAATCATAGGAAATAGTGAGGCAAAAGCAATTAAACCAAATCCATCAATTAAAGGACTTCTTCCTTCAATATTTGTAGCTAATCCAATACCTAAAGCAGCTACAAGTGGAACAGTAACTGTTGAAGTTGTAACTCCGCCACTATCATAGGCAATAGGAACTATATATTTTGGTGCAATGAAAGTCAAAATAATAACAATAATATATCCAACAATAACATAGTAATGAATTTGCCCACCATCTACTATTCTAAATGCACCTAAAGTAATACCAATCGCAACACCAAAAGCAACAAATAGTCTTAAGGCAAAATCATTTATTTTTCCATCACTAATATCTTTTGCTTTTTTAGCAATTGCCATAAGTGCTGGTTCAGCCATAGTAGTTGAAAAGCCTATAGCAAAAGCAAAGGCATAAATCATCATAACAGATGATGATTTTGTAAGCTGATAAGCCATTGTTTCACCTAAAGAGAACAGACCCATTTCAAGACCTAAAATAAACGCATCAAGTCCTAAAATTACTAAGATAAAACCTAAGAAAACTGTTTTTATATTTTCTATTTTCTTTTTTAATACACCATATTGAAAAAATAAAATGATTATTAAAATAGGTGCTACATCTTTAATAACATTATAAATCCCCATTAATAAAGAAGATGCAGTAATCTCAGTTGTATTTGATATAGTAGCTTGAACAGTTATAGTAGCAACTTCTTTCGCATCAACTAAATTATATACAGCAATACCATAAACTTGAACAAAAATCATTGGAGTTAATGAAGCGAATGCGATAAGACCAAATCCATCAATTACAGGATTTCTACCTTTTATTGTTGAAGCTAATCCAATACCTAAAGCAGCCACAAGGGGAACTGTTACAGTGGAAGTTGTAACTCCACCTAAATCATATGCTAAACCTATTATTTCTTGAGGAGCAAAAAATGTTACACCAACTACTAATAAATAACCTACAATTATGTAGTAGTGAATAGGATGACCTTTTATAATTCTAAATACACCCAATAATATTGCAAAACCAACAGATAATGCAACAACCATTCTAAGAATATTCGCATCAATTCTGCCGCTAGATATTGAAGCTGCTTTATCAGCTATAACTAAAAGTGCAGGTTCTGCTATTGTAGTACCAAAACCAATTAAGAAGGCGAAAAATAGTATACATAAATTTTTACCTGACTTAGCAAAGTCCTTAGCAAGTCTTTCTCCAACAGGAAAAATTCCTATTTCTAAGCCTTGTAAGAATATTGCTAAACCAACTCCTACAATACCTAATCCAATAGTAGTACTAAGCCAATCTTCAGGTATAGTTTGAATAATTGCTAATTGAAAAAATAATATCACTATAATAATTGGTAATAAGTCTCTAAATGATTCTTTTAATAATTTTAAAAAAAAATGAAATTGCATCATTTTAAATGAGTCCTTGTGAGTTAGAAGAAGAAAATAGCTTAATGCTATTTTCTAATAGTGTTAAACTTGATGTTCACTTTTTTTTGATAGTCTTTCTTTTTGTGAAAGATATGAATTAACTGATCCTAAATAAGCTTTGGCTGTAGCTAACATAGTATCAATACTTAGTCCATGTCCCACAAATGATGGTGCATTTTCATCAAATGTTACTCTAGTTGTAACCTTAGCTAATGCATCTTTACCTTCTGTAACTGAGATAACTTTATAGTCATTTAACTCTCCGTTAATTCCAGTTAATCTATCTATTGTTTTAAAGATTGAATCCATCGTACCATCACCAATTGCTGCATCTTGTAAAACTTCATCATCTTTTTTAATCGAAACAGCAGCCATAGGCATACCATTTGAACAATCACTTATTTGTAAACCAACTAACTCAAAAGTCTTACCTGAGTTTAAAGATTCATCAGTGATTAACATTCTTATATCATCATCAGTAATCTCTTTTTTCTTATCAGCTAAGATTTTAAATCTTTCAAAGGCAGAATTTAATTCAGCATCACTAACTTTATCAAATCCTAAGTGTGCAATTTTATCTTTGAATGCAGCACGACCTGAATGTTTTCCTAAAATTAATGTTGAATCTTTAAATACACCAACATCTTCAGGTCTCATAATCTCATAAGTTTCTTGATGTTTTAATACTCCATCTTGGTGAATTCCACTTTCATGAGCAAAGGCATTTTTACCTACAATTGCTTTATTTTGTTGTGGCTCAACACCTGTAATTGTTGCAACTAATCTTGAAGTTGGGTAAAGCTCTGGAGTATTGATAGTTGTATATAATTCGCCAAATGCATCTTTTCTAGTTTTAATAGCCATTACAGCTTCTTCTAAAGCAGAATTTCCAGCTCTTTCTCCTAATCCATTAATAGTAACTTCGATTTGTCTAGCACCATTTACAACAGCAGCTAAAGTATTTGCAGTAGCAAGTCCTAAGTCATTGTGATTATGAACAGAAATAATAGCTCTGTCATTAGCATAGTCAGTTAATTGTCTAACCATATCACCTAGTTCATGTGGTAATCTATATCCAACTGTATCTGGTAAGTTAATAGTTGAAGCACCAGCATCAATAACAGCATCCATAATTTCTTTCATAAAAGATATTTCTGATCTTCCTGCATCTTCAAATGAAAATTCTACATCATTTACAAATGTCTTAGCATACTGTACAGCATGAACTGCTCTTTTAATAACTTCTTCTGGATCCATTTTTAATTTGTACTTCATATGGATAGGTGAAGTAGCAATAAATGTATGAATTCTATGTAATGGCGCTTTTGAAACAGCAAGTCCAGATTGTTTAATGTCATTTTCAATTGCTCTACTTAAAGAACAAATTGATGAGTTTTTAACTTGTTCAGCAATTCTGGATACAGCATCAAAATCTCCAGGAGAAGCAGCTGCAAATCCAGCTTCTATTACATCAACTCCTAATTTTTCTAATTGTAATGCTACTTTAATTTTTTCTTCTGTGTTCATAGAACAACCAGGTGATTGTTCTCCATCTCTTAAAGTAGTATCAAATACTATAATTTTATTCTTATCCATTTGTTTTCCTTTGTAATATGTAATATTATATCAGTATTGTTTAAATAAATAACTTATTTAAATGATCTATATAATTTAAATTTTTAGATTGTTTTTGATTAATTATTTGAGTAAGTAGCTAGGCAATAAAAGAGTATTTACACTTTTGATAAATATATTTTTGTGAAATTCAAAAATTCTCATAATACTCTCCTTTTGTAATGAATAAATTATAATTCAATAATTTAAATTTGTCAAGACAAAAAAGAAAATTAATCTTCTTTTTTGTCTTTGTTTTCGTTTGACTCTATTGTATCTTCTTGAGATACATCTTCATCAGTTGAAGTATTTTCTTTTTTTACAGGTTCTTCATTACTTTTAAGTTCATTATTTTCATCAACAGGATCAGAGTGTAAACCTTCTTCTTCATATACAGTTCCGCCATTTTCTTTAATAACTTCTCTAACTCTTTGTCCTGAAATAACTTCAATTTCTAATAACTCTTTAGTCATTTGCTCAATTGCTTCATTGTTATCTCTTAGTGATTGTAATACTGCTTTATATCTATCATTCAAAGTACCAATAACAAACTCATCTAATTTCTTTGACATATCATCTGAGAAGTCTTTTTGTGTTTGTCCACCTAAGAATTGATTAGATCTCTTTTCAAGTACCATTAATCCAGCAACATCACTCATACCATATACTGAAGCCATAGCTTTGATTATATCTGTTGCTCTTTCAAGGTCATTTCCTGCACCAGTTGATATTTCACCAATAAATACTTCCTCAGCTGCTCGTCCACCTAGTAAAACGTCAACTTCTGCAATAAGCTCATGTTTTTGCATTAAGTATTTGTTCTCTTCAGGTGTATTAAGTGTATATCCAAGTGCCGCTAAACCTCTTGGTACAATTGATACTTTATTAACTTTTTTAGCACCTTTTGTAATTTCAGCAATTAAAGCATGACCTGATTCATGATAAGCAACGATCTCTCTTTCTTTTGGAGAAATTCTTCTTGACTTTTTCTCTAAACCAGCAATTTGTCTTTCAACTGCTTCTTTAAAGTCACTACCTTCAACATAATCTTTTTTAGCTCTACCAGCTAAAAGTGCAGCTTCATTAATAATGTTTGCTAAATCAGCACCAGCTAAACCAGCTGTCATTTTAGCTACTTCTTTTAAGTCCACATCATTTGATAATTTAACATCTTTAATATGCACTTTTAAAATCTCAACTCTACCTTCATAATCAGGTTTATCAACTAAAACTTGTCTATCAAATCTACCAGGTCTAAGTAAAGCAGGATCTAAAACTTCAGGTCTATTTGTTGCAGCTAATACAATTACAGGTGCAGCTTCAGTTGAGAATCCATCCATTTCAGCTAATAGCTGATTTAATGTTTGTTCTCTTTCATCGTTTCCACCCATTGGTCCACCACTTGCTCTACTTTTACCAATGGCATCAATTTCATCAATAAAAATAATAGCAGGTGCAACTTTTTTTGCTTGTTCAAATAAATCCCTAACTCTTGAAGCACCAACACCAACAAACATTTCAATAAAGGCAGAACCTGAAACAGATAAAAACTGTACATCAGCCTCACCTGCTACTGCTTTTGCTAATAATGTTTTACCAGTACCAGGAGGTCCTACTAGTAAAACACCTTTTGGTATTTGTGCACCTAATTTTACATATCTATCTGGGGCACTTAAGAAGTCTACAACTTCTTGTACTTCTTCTTTAGCTTCTTTGTTTCCAGCCATGTCAGCGAATTTTACGTTAGGCTTTTCAGAATTAATCATCTTTTTAGATGAACCAATTCCAAGAAGGCCACCGCCGCCTCCACCACCCATAGATTTTTGCATTCTTTTAGCAATAAACATCCAAATAGCAACAAATATAAAAATAGGTAATACCCATCCAAAAAGAATATCAGCCAAAAGGTTCTCTTCATTTATTCCACCATAGTTTATACCATTTGCCTCTAAGTTCTTGATTAGAGTTTCATCAGGTACTACTCTTCTTGCTGTGTATGTAATTCTTTGACCACCAGTAGGTTTAGATACTGCTCTAACTTGAGTTGGGCCTATTCCTACGTATTCAATTTTTCCAGAACTAATTAATTTTTTCAAATCAGAATATGCTACTGTTTGATTCTTAGATTGTCCAAATTGTGAAACTTGACCATTTTGTGCGTTCATTGAAGAACCCATTTGATCTTCAGGGAAAATAGCTTTAAAAGCAAAAATTGTTACCACTGAAAATATTACGAATACTAATAATGGATTATTGTTAAAAAAGTTGTTTTTGTTATTTCCATTATTATCATTTTTATCATTCATAAAAAATACTCCTTATTTTTTAAATATTACTGTATACCATTCATTTTTTTGGATAAGCTCAACTTGTTCTAAGTCTTTAAATTTATTTAATACTCTATTAATATGTTTATCCAAAATACCAGAGATGATAAGTTTACCATCCTTTTTTAAACAGTTCTTTAACTCATTTGCAATTATTACTAAAACATCAGCAACAATATTTGCAATTACCACATCATATTCTTTTTTTGCATCGCCACATGAACCAACCCATGATTCATTTATTGATACATTATTTAATTCAAAATTTGATTTTGTATCTGTTATACATACTTCATCTGT
>JBDNBT010000116.1:0-3839 GCA_039767755.1 Sulfurovum sp. | reverse complement strand
GGGTATAAAATATAGAGTTTAATGATAATATAGAACTAATGTCTATAAAAATTTAAGTTTAGTTTAAGTTTTTTATAAAGAACTTATCACTAATATTCTAACAATATTAAATTACGAAACAATTACAAGGAAAAAATTTGGATATTAAAACAATCGATACTTTCGATAGAGCTACAAATAAGACTCTACCAGATTTTGCAAAATTTTCACTAGCAATGGTATTTATTGCTATTGTTTTTATTTGGTCATATACAACTCATGGAAATGTACCTAATAATACATTCTTAATCATTGGTGCTGTTTTTGGTGCTTATATGGCTATGAATATTGGTGCAAATGATGTTGCAAACAACGTAGGTCCTGCTGTTGGTTCTAAAGCTTTAACTCTTACTACTGCTATTATTATTGCAGCTATCTTTGAAGCAAGTGGTGCTTTAATTGCTGGTGGTGATGTGGTTAAGACTATTAAAAAAGGTATTATTGATCCTGGATTAATTGATAACCCTGAAATATTTATTTGGGCTATGACTGCTGCTTTATTAGCTGCTGCTTTATGGTTAAATTTTGCTACTTCTGTTGGTGCGCCTGTTTCAACTACTCACTCTATTGTTGGTGGAGTTATGGGTGGTGGTATTGCTGCTGCTGGTTTTGCTATTGTTTCATGGGGAACAATGGGAAAAATTGCTGCATCATGGATTATCTCACCTGTACTTGGTGGTATTATTGCAGCCCTATTCCTTTATATAATAAAAACTCAAATTGTTTTTAAAGAAGATAAAGTTGAAGCTGCTAAAAAAATCGTTCCATACTTAATTGCTGTAATGACTTGGGCATTTTCTACTTATATTATTGTTAAAGGTATCAAGAAACTAATTAAAATTGAATTCTTTACTGCATCAATCTTAGGATTACTTATTGCAGTTGCTGTTTATTTTTTAGTTAAACCTCTTGTTGCAAAAGCAGCTGACAAAGTAAAAAATGATAGAGCGGGTATTAATAGCTTATTTACTATTCCATTAATTTTTTCAGCTGCCCTACTTTCATTTGCCCACGGTGCAAATGATGTTGCAAATGCAATTGGACCATTAGCTGCTATTAATGATGCTGTTATGAATGCATCAATTTCTTCTAAAGTTGGAATTCCAATTTGGGTTATGTTAGTTGGTGCTGTTGGTATTGCTGTTGGTTTAGCTTTATATGGACCAAAACTAATTAAAACAGTTGGTTCTGAAATTACTGAGTTAGATCAAATTAGAGCATATAGTATTGCTATGGCTGCTGCTATTACAGTTATTATTGCTTCACAGTTAGGATTACCTGTATCTTCAACGCATATTGCTGTTGGTGGTGTATTTGGGGTTGGATTCTTAAGAGAATATTTAGACTCAAGTGATAAAAGAGTTACTGACAAATTAAGAAAGAAATTCAAAAAACATAAAAAAGAATTAACTTCTATGACTTCTGAGTTAGGTGAGCTTGAAGTTAAAGATTCAAAATCAAAATCTGATTACATAAGAATTGTTGAGTTATACAAAGGGATTGAACAAAAAGAATCTCAAGTAAAACAAGAAAAGAAAGATATCAAAGAAGAAAAAAGAACTGTATATGTTAAAAGAGATGCGGTTAAAAAAATTATTGCAGCGTGGATTATTACAGTTCCTGCAGCAGCTTGTTTATCTGCTATTATCTTCTTTACAATTAAAGGTATTATGTCTTAAGACATAAGTTTTAAACTCTTCATATACATTATGATAAAATTCCTAAAAATTTAGGATTTTATCATAGAAGCTGTTATCTCTGTACTCCCTGTTTATTTTTTTATTTTATTAGGATTTATTGCAAAAAAATCATTTAAAAATGAAATAAATGAACGAACATTAGTTTTATTATCATTATACTTTTTCCAACCCATACTTATTTTTTGGGGTTTAACAAAATCTCCCATAAACTATGAGTTTGTAGCTTCTCCAATAATATACTTATTAATAGTCTTAGGGGTATTACTTTTTTTAATACCAGCTGCTAGACTTATATTTAAAGAAAGAACTGATCAGTCTATATATTTAGCTGTTGCTTTAGTTGGTAATACGGGTAATTTAGGTATTCCTTTAGGTATAGCACTTTTTGGTATGGAGTCTGTTCCTTATACTAGTATCATAAATATTGCTAACATCATTTTTATATATATTTTTTCTGTTTACTTTTTTGCTAGAGAGCAGTTTGCTTTAAAAGACGCCCTACTTTCTATTTTAAAAATACCTGGTATATGGTTTGCTTTATTAGCTTTACTTGTAAACTATAATGACATAACAATAAATAAGCATATATACACAGCACTTGAGATGGGTGCATATACATCAATGGTAATACAGCTTTTAATATTTGGTATATATCTTTCAAGTGTAAAGGTAAGAACTATGCCATGGTATAGCTCTTTACACTTATCTTTCATAAAGCATATTTTACTTCCTGTTGTTGGAATAATAGTTGTTGTTAATTTTACAGATTTAAATCCCTTTGTTGCAAAAATCTTGATACTTGAATTAATGGTACCATTAGCTGTAAATAACGTTAATCTAGCTGCTTTATACAATTGTAAACCTTATGATGTTGCTGCTAGTATTTTGATCTCTAGTGCTTTATTTGTTGGTTTATTGACCTTTTATATCTATGTGATAGATTATTTTATAAAGTAGGTATTTTATGTGTGGAATAATTGGATGTAATTTTTTAAGTGCAAACTTTAATAGTGCACTTAAAATAATGGAAAATAGAGGCCCTGATTTTCAAGATTTTAAACTAATAGATAATAATAGCTTTGGACATACAAGACTTTCTATTATTGATTTAGACAATGAAGCTAATCAACCTATGATTTTTGATGATATTTTGCTTGTATTTAATGGTGAGATTTATAATTATAAGCAAATTATAAAAGATGAAGAACTTCATGTTAAAACTGCATCTGATAGCGAAGTAATAATAAGACTGTATCAAAAATATGGAAATGACTTTTTAAATAAATTAAATGGTATGTTTAGTTTTTGTATATATGATATGAAAAAAGATAGTTTTTTTTGTGCCAGGGATAGATACGGTAAAAAGCCATTTTTTTACTATTTTAAAGATAAAAAGTTTATTTTCGCTTCATCTATTAAATCTATTTTAAAACTACTTGATAAAAAACCTAATTTAAATAAAGTTGCATTATCAAAATATCTTCAATTTTTCACAGCATATGGTGAAGATACATTTTATCAAGATATTAAAAAACTTGAAGCTGCTACAACTTTAACTTTTAAAAACAATGAATTAAGTACTAAAAGGTACTATAAAATTAATACCTATAAAAAAATCAAAGATGAGAATAGGGCACTTGAAGATATTGAGAAACTTATATTTAATAGTGTTGAAACAAGGCTTACAAGTGATGTTGAAGTTGCTAGTCTACTAAGTGGTGGAATTGATTCTTCACTTATTTCAGCACTTTATACAAAGATTTCAAACAAAAAAATTAATACATACTCAATTGGATATGATGAATATAAAAACTATTGTGAGCTTGATTATGCAAAAGTTACAGCTAAGCATATTAATTCAAATCACAATCCTGTAGTTATAGGAAAAGATGACTTTATAGAGTATTTTGAAGATACCTGAGCAGCACTTGAAGAACCACATGGTGATAGTGCAGCAATTCCTTTAAATATTTTAACAAGAAAAATACACAATGATGGAATAAAGACGGTTTTATCAGGTGAGGGCAGTGATGAGATTTTCTTAGGTTATGATAATTATGCTAAATTTCTTAGATATTATGATTTTGAAAAGAGTATATC
>JBDNBT010000115.1:0-3217 GCA_039767755.1 Sulfurovum sp. | reverse complement strand
GTGATCCTCAAAGAAGAAAAACTATATTTGATAGTCTTGGAAGCAAATATAAGCACTTTTTACCAATAGGGAGACTTGACTATGCATCTGAGGGATTATTGCTTTTAACAGACTCTGTTGACATTTTAAACACTGTTGTTCACTCAGATTTAGAAAGAGTATATAAAATCAAAGTAAATGGTTTTATATCTAAAAAAGTAGAAGAGGCTATGCAAAATGGTTTAGTACTTGAAGATGCTTCAAGTGGAGGTCATAAAGATAGTAAAATAAAAGGAATGACTTTTGCTCCATTTTTAGCATATGATATTCAAAGAAATGAACAAAACTTTTCTAGAGTTAAAGTAGTGATTAATGAAGGTAAGAATAGGGAACTAAGAAGATTCTTTGCACACTTTAACTTAGATGTTATGGATTTAAAAAGATTAGAATTTGGAGGAATTTCATTAAATAACCTTCCAACTGGAAAGTCAAGATTCTTAACAAGAGAAGAGTATAAAAATCTTAGAATATTTATGAACGAAGAAAATGCAGGACTTAGCTAATAAATATAGACCAACAAGTTTAGAAACTTTTGTTGGTCAATCTCACATAATTTCAAAAGACAAAGCCTTATATAAACTCATAAAACAAAAAGATATCCCCCATTTATTTTTCTATGGAAAACCTGGAACTGGTAAAACAACACTAGCAAAAATTATTGCAAAAGAGATAGGAACTGATTACTACTATTTTAATGCAACATCAATAAAAGTAGAAGATTTACGTAAAGTATTTGATAGATATAAAAATGCTTTAATTAAACCTTTAATTTTTATAGATGAAGTACATAGACTATCAAAAAATCAACAAGAAGTACTATTGCCTATTATGGAAAACTATGATGCAATAATTATAGGAGCAAGCACTGAAAATCCATTTTTTACATTAACAAATGCAATACGTTCAAGATCTTTTCTTTATGAATTTAAAGCTTTTACTAAAAAAGAGATGGAACAAATATTAAATATAGTTTTAATTGATATAAATATAAAAATTAAATCAAATGCTAAAGAGTACTTGATTATTTCAAGCTCAGGTGATGCTAGAGCGATGTTAACACTTTTAAATTTTGTATATAAAGTATCAAATGAAATAACAATTGATTTATTAAAAGAGTTAAGAGAGAATGTAATAGGGGATGGAGTCTCTTCTTCAGATACTCATTATGATTTAGCAAGTGCCCTTATAAAATCTCTTAGAGGTTCAGATATAAATGCTGCACTTTATTATCTTGCAAGATTGATAAATGGTGGAGAAAGTGTTGATTTTATTACAAGAAGACTTGTAATTTTTGCAAGTGAAGATATTGGTAATGCTAATCCAAATGCAATAAATCTAGCTGTTAGTACTATGCATGCATGTAATAAAATAGGATATCCAGAATCAAGAATAATCTTGGGACAATGTGTGATTTATCTTGCATCAAGTCCAAAATCAAATAGCGCTTATATGGCAATTAATAAAGCCATTAGTGAAGTTAAAAGTGGTAAAATATTAGAGATACCTAAACATTTAGACGCTCAACACGTTGGATATCTATATCCCCATGATTTTGGTGGTTATGTTGAACAAGAATATTTAAAAGAGAATCTAGAGTTTTATGAAACTTCAAATATTGGTTTTGAAAAGACATTAAATGATTGGGTTCATAAAATAAAAAATAAGGACAATTAGTGGAATACTACACATGGATACTTACTTTTCACATTATGGCAGTTATGTCATGGATGGCAATGCTCTTTTATCTACCGAGACTTTATGTATATCATGTAGAGAATAAAAATAAAAAAGATTTTGTTGATGTTGTAAAAATTCAAGAGTTTAAAATCTACAAATATATTGGTGCACCTGCTATGTGGGCAACAATTATAAGTGGTGCTGTGATGCTATATTTAAATCCATATTTACTATCTGGGGAAACTGGTGGTTGGATGCATGCTAAACTTTTAGTAGTATTTTTTTTAATAATTTACTCATTTAGTTTGGAAAAATATAGAAAAGAATTAGAGATAGAGAACTATAAAAAATCTGGTAATTTTTTTAGAGCCTATAATGAAGTACCAACTATTTTAGCATTGTTGATTGTTGGATATGTTATCACAAAAACATTTTCAATTCTATTTACAATAATTACTTTAGTAATTGGAGCATTTATAGTTTATAAAGTATTTAATCAAAAACCAAAAGAAGCAAAATAATGAATTTCGAAAAATATTATGTACTAGACACAAATATTATGTTAGAAGATGCCTCTAATATATTTAAATTAGCTCAAGACTCAAAAAACCTAATCATACTTCCTGAAACAGTTTTAGATGAAATTGATAGTAAGAAAAGTGGATTTGATGAAATTAATTTTCAAGCTAGAGAATTTGCTAGAATTTTAGAAAGCGCAGATATAGTTGAATCAAAAAAACAAGATGATTATAAGATCATAAGACTTAAAATAAATGAAAAAGCTGATGCAACTATTGATATTATTTCAAAAGAGTATTATGATGTTAATATAAAAAATGTTTCAATTAATATAATTAATGATAGAAAGATACTTGAAATAGCTAGTTTTGCTAATAGATATTATAATACACAAATTGAGTTCTTATCCCTTGATATTATGGCTAGAACAAGGGCAATATCACTTGATATAAAAACAGATGCATTAGTAGGAAACAAGGAAGATTTTAACTATGAATTTATTAAAGAAATCATAATAAACTTTGAAGATACAGAGTTTTTAGATAATGCTTTAATAAGTGATTTTGATGAAGATTATAAACCGTATAACTATAACTATTGTTTTAAAGTTAAAGGTTCAGATCAAGTTATACTTGCAACTATTCAAAACAATAGAGTGATACTTCTAGATGAGGGTGAAATTAGAAATCAAATCATAACTCCTTTAAATAAAGAACAATTATTTTTTTCAAATGCAATTTTATCTCACTTCTTTAATGTTTTAATAATTGAAGCAAAAGCAGGTTCAGGTAAAACTTTGCTAGCTTTAAGTGGTGCTTTAAAGTTAGTAAGGCAAAAACACTTCCAAAGAATAATTTATATTAGAAATTCTATAGAATCATTGGATAAGGGTGAAGATGTAGGATATTTACCAGGACTAGAAGAGAAGTTTGCAATTTATAATCATCCACTTATGGATAGTTTAGACTATATAATTAGAAGT
>JBDNBT010000114.1:0-2528 GCA_039767755.1 Sulfurovum sp. | reverse complement strand
CTAAATTAAAATCCAAAAATGGAGTTCTAACCTCTAAAGAATTACCCATAGAAATTCTATCAACTTTTGATAATAAAGCTTCTCCTAACCAAATTTTTAAATCAATATAACTCATCCAATCAACAGGGTCTTGTTTTGCTGTTTCACTTTTAAAAGTTGGAACTTTTTTAAATAATCTTTTTCTTTGAATATCTGTATATATTTCACCAAAAGAATTATAAAGATTTTGTTTTTTTACTATTCTTCTTAAGTATTCGCTTTCTTTTGTATTATTTTGAAGTGCTCCAATAATATCATTTAAAAAAAGATTTTGCTCAGATGACAAACTTTTTTCAAATTCATAATATTTTAAAAACTTAGCATAGTTATCATACCCTAAAAAAATTTCATCACTTCCTTCACCTGACAATACAGTTTTAATTCCCGCTTTGTGAATTTGTTTAGTTAAAATATTTAAAGGGATTGCAGCACTATCTCCATGTGGTTCTTCCAAAAATTCTAAAGTTTCTTCAAAATGATTAATATACTCTTTTTGATTTATTTCAATAGGATTATGATTTGAACCTATATGCTTTGCAGTAATTTGTGCATAAGATAACTCACAATAGTTTTTATGTTCATCATAACCAATACTGAAAGTATTTATCTTTTTGCCTGAAATTTTTGTATATAAAGCAGAAATCAACGAACTATCAATTCCACCACTTAATAATGATGCAACTTCTACATCACTATTAAGCCTTAATTCAACACTTTTAAATAAAAACTCTTCTATATCATTTAAAGCCTGTTTTTCATCCTTTATAGCTTTATATGTGTTAATCTTATAATATTTCTTTTTTAGAAGCTCTTGGGCCTTTAAAGGCTCATAAATCATATATGAAGATGATTCTAGTTTAAATATATTTTGATAGAATGTATCTTCTCCATATGAAACAAAATATTGCATATATTTTGAAACTGCAACTTTATTTAGATTTGGTTTATAATCAAGTAGGTTTAATATTGATTTAATTGATGAAGAGAATATAAACTTATTATCTTTAAAATAATAGAAAAAAGGTTTTTTCCCATATCTATCCCTTGCACAAAAATATCTATCTTTTTTCATATCATAAAGACAAAAAGAAAACATTCCATTTAGTTTATTTAAAAAATCAAATTCATATTTTTGATAAAGTCTAATTAGTACTTCACTATCACTTTGAGTTTTACATTGCAATTGTTCCACGTGAATCAATTCTTTATAATTGTAAATTTCACCATTGAAAACAAGTAAAATATCATCAAATATCATAGGCTGATTTGCTTCTTCATTTAAATCAATAATTGCAAGCCTAGTATGCCCAAATTGTTTATTATCAAGAATAATAGATTTTTGAAAATCTGGACCTCTATTATTTAATAATTCTAATGATTTATCAAATTTATCTGAAATAAAATTTGTACCTATAATTCCACACATAATTACCTACTTAATAAAATACTTAATGACTTCAATATTAAAATAAAGAAGTATTGCAAATAATGCTGTTGAAACTAAAACAGAAGCTGCAACATTAAATGGTTTACAATTATATAAAGCTGCAAGATTTACATTATTAACCGCTAAGGGTACCATTAACTCCATAATTAAAATAGAAGCCACATAAGAGTTTAGATTTGTAAAATATAAAACAAAAACTAAACCAACAAGAGGCAAAAATATATGCTTAACTACAGAAATTTGTATAGATATATGCCAAGGAATAGTTTTGATTTTAACATTAAATAAATACATACCAAAAATTAGCAATTGAATAACCATTGAAGTATATGCACCCATTTCAAGTGCAGTATAAATATGCTTATTAATTGTAATACCTTGATAATTAACAAAAAGTGCAAATAAGGCAAACCAAATAGCAGGAATTTTTAAAATTGAATATATGGCTTCTTTTAATAAGAACTGTTCTCTTGCAAAAAAATAAACTGAAAATATATAAATAAATAAGATATTCGCAATATTTATAATACTTGTATAGGGAACAGATTCAATACCAAATATGGCAATTCCAAGAGGAATACCAAGATTGCCTGTATTTCCAACAAGAGAAGATGCCAGATAAACTGATTGATCACTTCTTTCTTTAAATATTTTTTTATTAATCAACAATAAAAATACTAAACAAATAAGTACAATAGATAAATAAGCAAAAGGTGAAGCGATTAATTCATAATTGATAGGTGTTTTTGTTAGTCCCCAAAATATCAAAATTGGTTGGAAAAAATATAAAGAAATTAAAACTAGAGTTTTTTCATCAAGTTGGTTCGTAAAGATTTTTTTTGCAGAAAATCCAAGTAAAATAAAAAAATAAACAGGTAAAACAGCAAATACAGCATCCAAAGCAGATCCCTAATAAGATTTTTAAAAGGGATTCTACCATTAAAGAGATAAATAAAAGGTGACTTACATATATTATACTTACTAAGAAGCCATAATACCTTTTATCATAAAAAAGAGTGCAGCTGCTATTATTGAAGCTGCG
>JBDNBT010000113.1:0-3281 GCA_039767755.1 Sulfurovum sp. | reverse complement strand
ACTGTATTAATGCAGCTGATGAAATATTTAAAAACTTAAAATAAGGAAATATTATGCCAACAATAAAAAATGTAGAACTAACAAAAAAAGCAAATATATATCATGGTGGTAATGTAACAAGTAGAAACTTTGTAGATGAAAATGGTGTGAAAAAATCTTTAGGTATTATGATGCCTGGTCAATACACATTTGGTACAAACGAAGCTGAACACATGGAAATTATTGCTGGAAAAGTTGAAGTTTTAGTAGCATGTGGTGATTCAAATTGGGAAACAATTGAAGCTGGTGGTTTTTTTGAAGTGCCTGCAAATTGTTCATTTGACATTAAAGTATCCGAAATAACAGATTACTGCTGTACATATATTGCATAATTGGTATTAAATGGCAAATAAAGATAATTATCAAGAACCAAAGCATCAAAGTAAACTAATGGCTTTAGATAACCTTTCATTAGGTATATCTATAGTTGTTGCGGTTGCTATTGGTTTTGCTGTTGGTTATGGACTTATGGTATGGACAGGTTATACATGGACTTTATGGCTTGGTATAGCTTATGGTATTGCAGCAGCTGGATTAAATATATATAAAGCTTATAAAAGAGCTCAAAAAGAATATGAAGGTATGGAAAACGATCCTAGGTATTCTCATAGGGCAAAACACGGGGATAAGTCATTAGATGATGATGAAGATTAATCCTTTAGTTTTAAAGTATACTCAGCTTTTTGTTTTTTTAAATATTACTTTAGTTGTTTTGATGTTTTTTATAAAAGATCAATATTGGGTTTTAAATGCTCAATTAGGTTTTATCTCTAGTTTAATTATTACATTAGCTACTTTTCTTTCATATAAAAGAAATGTTGAAAAGAGACTTGATAATATTGAAGTTTCTAGCAATGAATTAAAAGATGATAGAGATAAAATAGATCAAATAGATGATCCATATGATTTATATTCTGAATATGAAGAAGTTAAAGAAGAAGATTTAACACCTGAGAAAATTAAAGAAATAATCAAAGATGAAAAAACTAAAGTGAAAACAGCATCTGTTAAAAATGCACTTTTATCATCTGGTAGCTTTGTATCAATATATAGAATAGTTGGATATGGAACTTTATTATTTAGTTTCTTTGCTTTAAATAACAACGAACTTTTTTTACCTATTGCTTTTTTAATTGGAATTGGTGTTGTACCATTGGGAGTTTTAGTTTCAAAGGCTATTTTAAAATAGCCTTTTAACTTCATTTATATTTTAGGTTAATTAACCTGAGATAAGAGGTAGATCTATTGTAACTTTATTTCTTTCACAAATAACTATAAACAAGTCAAACTCTTTAGCTTTTAACTCATCAAAACTATTATAATCTTCTGAAGATATTTCAACAGAAATTAAAGGATATTTTTTACCTTCAATTTTTATATACTCACCGATTTTTAGAAATATTGAACACTCTATATTCGAACTGTTTTCAAAGCTTGAAAATACTTGGTTCAGTACTTTAATAAAAGCACTTGAGTTTAATTTAAACTCAGGAATTGATGGGTCATAGTTTTTTTTATAGTTTACAGATGATTTAGTTTTATTTGTTGATATTGCTAAATCTACTAAGGTAAATATATTTGTAGTGTTTGTATTTGAGGTACTTAGTTTTTTATCTTTTTTAACTGTAGCACTTTTATAAAGTTTTAAATGAATTTCATCTTCATTTTCGTACATTACAGTCACAGCATAAAATACATAGTTTTTAAGTCTTAAATCTATATATGTAGTATTAATACCATAAGTTTGAGAAGCGTATTGAACAGCTAAGTCAAAAAGTTCTTTTTGACTAATTCTGCTTAATAAAAATTGTGCTTCTGAATTTGAGTAAGCAATTCTTCCTGAAGATGTGAAAGTAATTATTGGGTTTAAATCCACATCTACCCATTTTTCAAACAAAGGCATTTAATTAACTTTCCACGTAATTCTTAAGATTCTTACCTACTTTTGGGTGTTTAAGTTTCTTAATAGCACTTGATTCAATTTGTCTAACTCTTTCTCTTGTTACAGTAAGTTCTTTACCAATTTCTTCAAGAGTTCTATCACTAGCATCATCCATTAGACCAAATCTCATTCTAATAACTGCTTGTTCTCTTTCATTTAATTGACCTAGTATCTGATTAATTTGACCTTGTAAGTCTTCTTTCATGATATTGTCAATTGGAGTTGGTGCTTTTTCATCTGGAACAAAGTCTCCAAATTTACCATCTTCATCAGAACCTATTGGTGCTTCAAGAGATACAGGTTCTTTAGTAATTTTGATTACTTGTTTTACCTTATCAACAGCTAATCCAACTTCTTTTGCGATTTCCTCTACATCCGGCTCTTTACCGTTTTCTTGGATTCCCTTTCTAATGATTTTATTGATTCTATTAATAGTCTCAATCATATGAATCGGAATTCTAATTGTTCTTGCTTGATCAGCAATTGCTCTTGAAATTGCTTGTCTAATCCACCAAGTAGCATAAGTAGAGAATTTATAACCTTTTTTATACTCAAACTTATCAACAGCCTTCATAAGACCGATGTTTCCTTCTTGAATTAAGTCTAAGAATGGTAAACCTCTATTTGTATATCTTTTTGCAATAGATACAACAAGTCTAAGGTTTGATTTTGCCATTCTTGTTTTAGCTAAATCAGTAATTTTCTTACCTCTTTTAATTTGTTCTAAAACATCAATTAATTCTTCAGGCTCAAGATCAAATCCACCTTTTGAAGCTTCTTTTGTTTGGAAAAGTTTTTTGATTTCCATATATGTAGAAACCATTGTTGCTTCAGGTACCATTGAAGTAATTTGTACTTTTGATAAGTTTACGATATTACCTAAGATTTTTCTATGATTTTCTAATAATGTTTCATTAAATAATGGTAATTTGTATTCTAATCTTTTTAATTCTTGTTCAAAACCACTATCTGATTTTAAAGCTGTTTCCATTGCTTTTACAATTTCTGTAATAAGTTTAGAAGTTGGCCCTAAATCTAATAATGCTTCTTTTAAGATTTTCTTTTTAAATGCAGTATTCAAATTATATTTAATTTGATCTAACTCTTCATTAGATGCTGCTTCTTCTTTTGCTAAATATTTAACCCAATCTTTTTTTGCTTTGTCTAAGGCTTTAAATCCATCAACAATAGCTTGAGCTCTTTTATCTAGTTTTTTGTTTTTCTTTTTGTCTTCTTTTTCTGAATCAGTAGCATCATCTGCGTCATCTTCAACAACTTCTACTTCTTCTGTTGAGTCGTT
>JBDNBT010000112.1:0-27663 GCA_039767755.1 Sulfurovum sp. | reverse complement strand
TTTACATCTTTCCAAATATCAGGTCTTGCTAACATACCCAATACAATTTGGTCATAGTTCATACCTAGGAATTCAGATTTTCTACTAACTTTAGAAACTATATCTCTATTCATAGTAGACATAGGCTTCATTCTACCTTGATGATCTTGTACAACTAGTCTTGAAAATTTTTCAGCTGTTGGAGCTGATGAAGCTTTATAGTCGTTTAGATAGTTAGCCATTTCTTTTGGTGTTAGTTGTTTAATAAAGTTTTGTTCAGTTTCTTGTTGTGCTTGATTTGTTTGTGTTGCTTCTTGTGCATATGATGAAACAGCTCCAAAACTTAATAAGGCAGCTACTGCTATTGAAGCCAAGTCTTTACCATTTATTTGTTTTGTTAGTTTTGCAAATCTAGATTTTTTATCAAAGAAATTCAATACAAAACCAATTGTTAAAACTAAGTATCCAAAATATGTTGGCCATTTTCCTGGATCATTGTTTACAGATAATACTGTTCCTGATTCATCAGGGAAGTATGAACTTTGGAAGAATAAATAATTTCCTTCGTGCATTGTTCTGTTCATGAAAATTCTGTAGTCATATTTTTCACCATCTGGTTTTACTACAGTAACTTCAGATGCATAAGATGATGGAGAGTTACTTCCAGGATATCTATCTAATTGGAAATCATTTAGTCTAATACCAAATGGAATTTCTAAAGGTTTAGAACCATATATAAGATTTACTTTAGTATCACCAAACTCAACCATTCTAGGAACACCAACTTGTGCTCTTTTCCCAGGTAGTTTAACTGTTTTAGTTTCACCATTATAAGTAACATTTAAACTTAAAAGTCCCATATTAGATTTACCTTGTTTACTAAGTGTATAATCTACATAGTCAAGTTTAACAATTTCATTAGGTGTAACTTCAATGTTATAATTAAAATTGTTAAGCATATTAGCGATACCTTCAATGATACCTCTTGATTGTGCTTCTTCCATACCATTTCTTAATGTCGATGCAGCAAATTCTATTTGTTGCTCTAAATAAACATTATTTTCACCATTTTGAACTGTTACTTGTAAGTATGGTTCTAATGATTGCATTCTATTTTCTGTTGTACCTTCTTTTATTTGCATAATACCTTCGTATCCAAAGTATCTAGTTACACCAGCACCTAGAAGTATTATTACAAAAGAAGAGTGAAAAAGGAATCTGGCAGTATTTTTATACATTTTATATTTAAATATAATTCCTGTTAGATTAACGGTAGTTAAAACTAAAACTGCTTCATACCATAAATTGTTATATACCAATACCCTTGCAGAAGATGTACCAAAATCATTTTCAATAAATGTTGCGTAACCGGCACCAACTGCTAAAGTAAGTAGTAATATAATTGTTGTTCTAAAAGAAAACATTAAATTACTTAATTTCAAAATTTATCCTTTATTTGAATATATAGTGTGATTATATTTTTTCAATGTTAACCTTGAGTTAATGGATAGAGAATGTAAATTTTATATTTACAATTTAAGTGATAAATACATATAATACGCACCATGGAATTAGATGAATTAAAAAAGAAAAAAGACGATTGTAGATCGTGGAAAAATGTTTTACCTTGGTATGAGCAATTACAAAAGCTTAATAGTATAAAAACTGATGATTGTGATGTTGATTATGGTGATTGGTTTAGTGTAGGAAGAAAAGAAGATTTAACGGCCCAAGAGCATGAATTAGTACTAGAAACTGCAAAGAAATTAATACCATGGAGAAAAGGACCATTTAAATTATTTGGTTTAGAACTTGATAGTGAATGGCAAAGTAATCTAAAGTATAATCTTATAAGACCTCATTTTGATTTAAAAGATAAAGTTGTAGCGGATATTGGATGTAATAATGGTTATTATATGTTCAGAATGCTTGAAGATAAACCTAAAAGATTAATAGGGTTTGACCCAAGTCCATTAACTTTACATCAATTTGAGTTTATTAATCATTTTGCAAAAACCGATATTCAATATGAAATGTTAGGTGTCGAGCATTTAGAATATTATAATCACACATTTGACTTTATTTTTATGTTAGGTGTTTTATATCATAGACCAGATCCTGTAGGAACTCTAAAGTCTTTAGCTAAAGGATTAAATAGTAAAGGTGAAATTTTAATTGATACTTTTATGATTGATGGTGAAGATGAAATTTGTTTGACACCTGATAAAAGGTATTCAAAAATACCAAATATATATTTTATACCAACTATTAGGGCACTTACAAATTGGTGTAAAAGAGCAGGGTTTGAAGATATTGAAGTTATTGCTACAACTGTTACAACAAGTGAAGAACAAAGAAAAACTCAATGGTCTTTTGATCAAAGCTTAGAAGACTTCTTGGATCCAAATGATTCAACAAAAACTATTGAAGGTTATCCTGCACCTAAGAGAGTTTACATGAAAGCTAGAAAAGTCCAATAGAGTACTTTAAAATAATTTAAAGTACCTTCTATGAATTAAGACAAATGAATCTAAATAATTAGAATCTTTTAAATATGGTTATACCACTGAACAAGACTTTCTTTTTCACTCTTTAATGTTGTTTTTCCACCATGACCTGGATAAATATGATAATCATTTTCCCATGTTAAAACTTTTGCAATTGAACTTTTCATATCATTTGCATTAGACATTGGAAAATCAAATCTTCCAATTGATCCTTTAAAAATAAAATCACCTGTAAATAAGTGTTCGTTTATTGCAATAGCTGAACAACCGGGAGTGTGCCCTGGAAAGTGGTGAAACTTTATTTTTACCCCTTGAATTTCTATTTCTTCATCAGGTTGTACTAAAATATCTGGGTACGATGATGGCATTCCCATTCCATAAGGATCAGTTTGAAGCATAGGTTCATCATCTATAGGTGTATATAATTTTATATTATATTCATTTTTAACTTCTGTATTTGACCATACATGATCAAAGTGACCGTGTGTATTTAAAACTGCAACTGGATTTTTCACTTGCGATTTGATCCATCTTAAAGCATCAACTCCTGGGTCAATTATAAAATCTTTATTATCAACTGTAAAAATATAACAATTAGTCATATAATCACCCATAGGTTGTACTCTAATATCCATTCTTTAGCCTTTTTTAGTTAAAATAAAATTATTAATATTATTATAACAAACCAGAGGTTAGATATGGATTACTTTTTAGAATTAGAAGATGTTTTATTAACATCTAGACCACATGAAAAAATTAAAAAGTTCAAAATTTTTTATCAAAATTTTTTAAATGATGACTATTTTATGAATAAAACTTATAAAGCTGTAAAACTTGAGACACCTTCATATTCAAGTTTTTTAAACATAGTAAAACCAACTAATCTTCCAAAAATATCTAACTTTAAGACAGAAGATGGAAAAAAATATTTAATTCATACTGTTATGCATATAGAATATTCTGCAGTTGATTTAGCTTTAGATGCTGCACTTAGATTTAAAAACTTGCCAAAACAATATTATGTAGATTGGCTTGAAGTAGCAAGCGATGAAATTAGACATTATCTAATGCTTGAAAATCTACTTAATGAACTAGGTGGAAAGTATGGAGATTATGATGTGCATAAAAATTTATTTGAAGCCATGGAAAAGACTCAAAATAATTTTTTAAAAAGAATGGCAGCTGTTCCTAGATATCTTGAAGCAAATGGTCTTGATCAAAACCCAAAAATAATGGAAAAATTGAAATCAAATAAAGATGAATTTAACGATAAAATCCTTGAAGTTTTAAAAACTATATTGGTAGAAGAAGTAGATCATGTTAGAAAAGGTGATACATGGTTTAAATACGCTTGTGAATTAGAGAATGTAGAGTCTGAAGAAACATATTTGGAAATTATAGAAGAGGTTTTCCCTGGCTCAACTAAAAGAAAAATGGACTTAAATTTTAGTGCAAGAAAAGAAGCTGGTTTTTCTTGTGATGAACTAAAGAAACTTTCAAAAAAAGAAAATTGTAGTTAAAAAATCTTTATAAAATTTATTTTTGTTATACTTCACAAATGACAAAAACTATCACAAAAGAAGATAATCTAAAAGGTATATTTTTAATGGTTCTGGCAGTACTAATACTGCCGTTTACTGATGCTATTGCAAAATGGTTATCAAGTTCATATAGTATAGTGCAGATTGCATGGCTAAGGTTTTTATTACAAGCTACAATATTATTTATTCTAGCAATTGTTTTAAAATATAGATTAACAGAATTTAAAAAAGATTACATTTTAAGTAGTTTATTTATTACTTTATGTATAGTTTTTCTATTTTGGGGATTAAAATTTTTACCTTTGGCTAATAATATTGCTTTATTTTTTGTTGAACCTCTTTTTTTAACAATTTTAAGTGTTGTCATACTTAAAGAAAAACTTCAAAAAAATCATATAATTGCCTTAATTATTGGATTAATTGGAACAATTATTATAATTAGACCAAATTGGTCTGCTTATGGAATGGCTTCTGTATTACCAATTTTAGCTGCATTTTCTTATGCTTTATATTTAATGAGTTTAAAACAAATTTTAACTGCAACTAACGCTAAAAGTTTACAATTTTACATTGGTTTAATTTCAACATTTTTTTTATCAATTGTTATGATTGTAGCTGAAATAGTAGATTTTGAGACATTTAAATATATTCAAATAAATATTAATCACTGGTGGTTAATATTTATTCTTGGAGTGGTTACTACTATTGTTCAATTATTGACATCTAAGGCATTTTATTATTCAAGAGTTTCTAGTTTAGCATCATTTCAATACTTAGAAATAATAAGTGCATCTATTTTAGGATGGATAATATTCAATGAAGTTCCTGACAATCTGACAATTATAGGAGCATTAGTAGTTATTCTTTCAGGTTTATACTTAATTAGGCATGAAAGAAAAAGCTAAATGCTTTTTCTTTATGTACTTTATGATTTAGCTAAACCACTTCTTAACTTTGTCAAACATAGACTCAAATTTTGATTCATGTGGAGTGCTTTCAATTCCAAAACTTTCTTGAAGCTTATCAAGAAGTTCTGTTTGTTCTTCATTTAAAGCTTTTGGATATTCTATTTTAATTTGAACTATTAAGCTTCCTTTTCCATAACCTTGAACAGATTTAACACCTTCACCTCTAAACGTGAATTGCTGTTTGTCTTTTGCACCAGCTGGTATTTCTAATTCTAATTCACCCTTTAAACTAGGAATTCTAATCTTAGCACCTAATGCTACTTGTGTAAAGAATACAGGTACTTCTAAATAGATATCGTCATCATTTCTTACAAAGTGAGAGTCTTCATTAACTGATACTTGTAAATATAAATCTCCCCTTGAACCATCAGGAGCAATATTACCTTTATTTGATACTCTAATTCTCATTCCATCGTTTACACCTTCAGGAATATCAACTTTAAAGTTATCATTAATTTCTTCATAACCACTTCCACCACATGAAGAACAGCTATCTTTAACATCTTGACCGCTTCCACCACAAGTAGGACATGTTTGAGCAAATGTCATAAAACCTTGTCTAGCGTGAACTTGACCTTGACCACCACAAGTAGAACAAGTATCTAATTTACCATCTTTTGCCCCTGTACCTTTACAAGGTTTACAAGCATTTTTATATTTGTATTTGATGTCTTTTTTACATCCAAAGATAGCTTCATTAAACTCTAATCTAACTTCAACTGCAATATCTAAGTTGTAGTTATAAGTTTTTCTTTGTCTCTGTCTTGATGATCCGCCACTAAAACCTGCACCACCGAACATTTCTTCAAAAATAGAACTTAAATCATCAAAACCACCAGAGAATCCACCTCCCCCTTGTCCGTGACCTTCAAGTCCTGCTTTACCATATCTATCATAGACACTTCTTTTTTCACTGTCACTTAATACTTGATAAGCTTCATTTACAGCTTTAAACTTTTCTTCTGCCTCTGGATTGTCAGGATTTTTGTCAGGGTGATATTTCATAGCCATTTTTCTGTAGGCTTTTTTTATTTCACCTTTTTCTGCACTTTTACTAATTTCTAATAATTCATAATAATCTATTTCAGTCAATTTAGTATCTCCTAATGATTTAGTTAACAATAGTTTTCGCGATTTTAACAAAATAAATATAAAAATTCGATATACTTCCCAAATGAAAAAAGGTCTAGAAAAATTTTATGAACTAGTTGAAGCATTTGAATCACTTCCAAGTGTAGGTAAAAAGTCTGCTTTAAGGCTTGCTTATCATATTGTTATGAACGATAATTACTGTGGAATAAAATTAGCACATAGCATAGAAAATGCTCTAAGAAATATTTCAAAGTGTACAAGTTGTGGATGTATGAGTGAACATGAAATATGTGATATATGTTTAGATGATTCAAGAGATAATACAAAACTTTGTATTGTTCAAAGTGCTAAAGATATTTTTCTGATAGAAGAATCTAAGCAATTTGAAGGTAAATACTTTGTTATTGAAGAGTTAGAAATTGATAGTTTAAACTTACTTTTTAATTTTATTGATGATAATGAAGTTAAAGATATCTTATTTGCTATTACACCCTCTATTGCTAATGATGCTTTTATACTATATATTGAAGATAAATTAAAAGATAAAGACCTTAATTTTAACAAAATAGCCCAAGGTGTACCAACAGGTGTTAGCCTAGAAAATGTAGACATTATGTCTTTGTCTAAAGCTATTCAAAGTAAAGTAAGAGTCTAAATAAACAACTCTTTTTATACACCTATTTTATATTAGATTACATACAATTTAGGTAGAATATTATATTAAAAAACAATAAAACATTTAGGAGAGTACGTGCATTATAAAGATTTTAAAGATAGTTTAAAAATTCTAGGGTTTGTTAGTGTAGAAGATTTTATTAACTATACAAAAATATCATCACACAATATTTTAAAATGGGAAGAAGAAGATAAAGTACCATATCATATTTCTTTAATTCTGAATCTTCTAAAAGGTGATAAAAAACTACCTATAAGTTCTAAACTAGATCTATTAACTGAAGAATGTACGTCTCTTGTTAAGCAATTAGATGATGAATCGTCTTTACCTTATAAACTTGAAGAAATGTTTTTGCTACAAAAGAAATTAAATGATTCTACAAATGGTAAAAATTGGGAGCTAGGTGTTAACAAATTTAATAAAGATATTAATTGGCTTAGATGTATTCATATGGAAGTTGCAGAACTTATAGATTCAGCACCTTGGAAACACTGGAAAAATATTAACTCTAATCCAGATATGAATAATATACAAATTGAGTTAGTAGATATTTGGCATTTTTTAATGTCGTATATCTTGAAAGAAACAAATGTACCAAAAGCGGTATCATTAGTTAGCTCACATTGTAGGTATGATGTAGTTGATATTGTAGATGTTAAGAAAATGATTAAAGAATCAGAAAAGTTATCATATATAACTTTAGCTATAGAAACAGACAATATGTCAGTATTATCTGGAATTGAAAAACTTATTGAACAATTCTTTATATGTTGTAAAGTTTCAGGATTAACATTTACATGGTTACAAAAACTTTATATTGGTAAAAATTGTTTAAACAAATTTAGACAAGATAACGGATACAAAGAAGGTAGCTATATTAAAGAGTGGGATGGTATCGAAGACAATATTATTATGATGGAAATCATTGAAGAAATGGAAGATGTTAACTTTGACGTACTTTATGAAGCTTTAACTAAACATTACGCAAAATTAAAATAAAGGATCTAATCCTTTATTTTAAAATTTAACTAACTTATTTATAAAGTTCTAATTAACTATATTCATTTTTATAGTCAACATAATGCCCAGCGTGTTTTATTAATTTTTCTTCATCTTCACTAGTTAACTCCTTTACAACTTTAGCTGGACTTCCCATAATTAAAGAGTTTGGTGGAAATACTTTCCCAGCTGTTACAAGTGAATTTGCACCAACTATACTTCCTTTTCCTATAACTGCATTATCTAAAATAGTAGCACTCATTCCAATTAAACAATTGTCTTCAACTATACATCCATGAAGCATAACTTTGTGTCCAATAGTTACATTATCACCTAAAATTGTTTGAGAATTTACATCTGTATGAATACAAGATAAGTCTTGTACATTTGTGTTTTTACCTATTATTACTTTGTTTACATCACTTCTTACTACACAACCAAACCAAATTGAAGAGTCTTCACCAATTGTTACATTTCCTATAACATCAGCACTTGATGCTATCCAAGCTGTTTTGTCAATATTTGGATAGAATTCTTTAAATTTCATAATCATAATATTTTCCTAGTTTTATTTTTTCAAGTATTTAAAATTATTATAGCTTTTGAAGATAAAATAAAAATGATAATTTGAATTAATTAGAAAGAATTTAAGTAAAAAGAAAAATTTATTTTCCTTCATACTTAATAATTATAGGTTTTGAATAGTTTGGAACTTCATCATATGTAAATAGCGCATAGTATTTATCAATATCTAATGCCCCAAAATCATCATATGTATACTGATCCATACCAGCATAAAGTTTTTGTCCATCGTGAGTAGAGAAGGGCTCTCTATAAGGATTTTTAATTACTTTAACACCTTTTAAATCAGAATGTTTCGGATTATCCCATATAAGCTTTATTTTCCCATTTTCATTTATTAGTTTTGCATTTGAAACTTGAGGTAAAGCTTCTCTTCTTTTTGGAATATGCTCAATTATAAGTTTAGGACTTAAATCTTGATTTTTCATTTCCCATGAAACAGTTTTACTTTTAAGTGCTCTTTTTGATGAAGTTGGAGTTAAAACAAAAGATATATCACTTTTATTCTTTAACTTATCATTTAAAGTAATTCCAGCAAAACTATCAAAAGTAAAGTACTGTGTTTGATTGTTTTTTAATTCACTAGCACTCACATCATAACCAATATTTTGAATTACATCCCTTGATGTAATTTTGTCATACTCTTTATCAATGTTTTCATCTACAAACTCTAAATGAAATCTAATATCATCTTTGATATAAATTTTTGTAGAGTTTAGCTCAAAATATGCATTTGTAATGATCGTTTCATTATATGGTGGTAATGAAGAAATATTGAATTCAAAAGTAGAGTATATTTTGTTTCCATCTTTATCATATCCTGAAACTATTTCATCTTCTATAACTTTATTTTTAGATACCGTATAAGCAGCCTTTGGATAAATAATAGTTGTAGTAGGTTTTACAGTATAAGTTAGCTCTAATCTTGGTCTGTAAGTAAGTCCGTATCCAAACTTTCCATATCCAATATCCCATTGCATCATTTGTCTAGTTCTACCTACTATAAGATCTTTTGGACCTTCAATTCTAAACACTACTTTGTCATTTATAGCTTGTTTTTGTAAAGCTTCACACTCTTTGCCAGAAAGCTGCCAAGTTCTCCATATACCTTGTGTAAGTTTATCAGATGAAGTTGGTCTACCAATATATTGTAATATTTCCATATTATCTACATCATCAAAGTTTGTAATATCACCCATAGTACTTTGATTAACTATTCCTACATTCCATTCACCATATTTTTCAATAGTAGTAGATACCCTGTTTATAGGATATAAGTTAAATGAAGCAAATTTTATAGATGCATTTGTTGGAATTGATTTTAAATCAATAGTTACAATAGCGTATGACACACCTTTATTTAAATCTACACCAACAAATAACGAATTCACTCCAAAGTGTTTTTTGTTGTTTGTGTAGTTTTCAGCTATGTATCCAGTTTCACTAGCATTTGCATAATATGTTCTACTAAACTCATCATATTCAGGGTCTGTTCTTAAAATAATCTGTGGACAGAATGGTGATTTTCTATATGTTTTTTTGTTTACTGCTCTTATGTTATAAAAATAGTCTTTATTACTTTGTAAATTAATATCATCAAACTCTAAAGCTTCAGTTTTTGCTATTAAGTTAGAAGCGTTACAAAATGATTTGTTCTTTGTACTTCTATAAATTTCAAAGAAGATATTTTTACTTTCTTCATAATCCCATGTTAGTTTTGCATGATTTGATCCTATACTCATGATTTGAAAGTCTTGAACTCTATGTAAACCATTTTGTCTATCATAATTTGGAACTTCTTTAACTGCATGAAGTAGGGCAGGTATATGCTCTCTTAAATGCTCATCCATATCACTCATATAATCACTAATATTTCTAGTTCCTACTTCAACAACAGTTGAAATAATTCCCTTTGAATAATAAAACTCTCTACCACTTCCTGAAATTAGTTTAGTTGGCGGCTTACCTTGATGAATTCCATATTCTCTATCAGATATTTTTCTAATTTCTTCAGCCATATTTGCACAAAGTGTGTTCATATCTGTAGTATCAATTGTATCTTCGTGTCTAAAGTCATGTGCTGGAAAAAATACATTTCCTTGTGAATGATAATCTAAGGCTATAGAAATATTCTCATGCTCTAAAACAAAATCTCTAAGTGCTCTAGTTTCAGGTTCACTAAAAGGCTCAGGTCCACAATATACATTTGATGTTGTTGAAGTTGATTTAACATATCCAATTGGGAAGTTTCTATTTAAATCAACTCCATATGATCCATCTGCATTTTGCCTTCTGTTTTTTCTCCAAAATGAGAAGTGTTTTTGAGAATACTCAAAACCATCGGGATTAGCACATGGAACCATATAAATAGTTACATTTGCTAAATATGATTGTAAGACTGGATCGTTTTCAATGTTATTTAGTACATATTGAGCAAACTCAATACCTAATTCATGACCAACCCATTCTCTTGCGTGTATAGTACCTGTAAAAAACAATGCAGGTCTTTTCTTGTGAGTTTTAATATCTTTTGAAATAGTAATTAAATTTATATCTCTATTTTCCCATGTTTTACCAATAGAAGTTAATTTGAAATTTTTAGGATATTTCTTCTCTAACTCTTTAAATATTTCTGTAGATTCACCGTATGAACGATATAGTTGCTTCAAGAACTATTCTCCTATTTTTAATCTAGACTTTAATTGAACAAATTTATTTTTTCCAATTCCTTCTATCTTTTTTAGTTCATTAATTGAAGTAAATTGACCAACAGATTCTTTATAGTCTAAAATTATTTTTGAAAGCTTAGCACCTATACCTTTAATTTTCTTTAATGTCTTTTCACAAGCGTCATTTATATTTACTCTCATATCAGGGATGTTTTTATCCCATGTCTCTAAAAGCTGTTCTTCAATTGATTCAATTTCAAGTAAATCAGAACTATCCGTTATGATAACATCCTTAGCTAATTCTTGAATTTCTAAAGCTAATTCTTCATCCATTCCATGTAATGACATTAGTTCAGTTAAAGTTGCAGAGTTAAAGTTGATTTTTGTAACTTCATATTTATTTGCTTTTGTTTCTAAAGTTAAAATATCTTTTTCTTTAATTTTAATTTTTGGGGCAATTGAATCAGGTACATCATTTGGATTACTTAATTTAGTCTTTTCCATATCAAACTTTCCATTTTCAGCTTCTGTAAAAAACTCTCCATCACATGATGGTGAATATTGACCAAATGTAATATGTCTCATTGTTCTTAATAATGAACTATCTATTTTTCCTAATTCTTCCCATGAAAATAATGGCACATATGGCTTTTTGAATTTTCCATTTGAGAAGTCCCACATTAGGTATTGACAAATCCAGTCTCTAATATAAGGAAAGGCTGCAAACGCAGTTGCACACTCTAAGATATAAGCTTTATCATCAGTTTCTTCAATAGCAATATCACATGCCCAATACTCAGCTTTTGCTGCCTTACTTGCTTTAACTGCTAATTCTAAAGCATTCATTGGAATATTTTCATATGACATTGTACCACCTTGAGAAGTGTTTGTAATCCATTCACCATCACCTGAAAATCTCCAAAAGGCACAAACAGGTTTATGTCCAATTAACATAACTCTAATATCACCTGAGAATTTTAGATTAATTGCGTTTTGAGTATAAATTGGGACATATTTTTTATCATCAAGTAGTTCTTTAGCTTCTTTAAAGTTATCAACTTTATGTACATAATATCCACCATAGTTAGATGGTCCATAACTTTTTTTAATAATTTGAGGATATGTAGCTTTGTTTTTTAAGTATTTGTATCCTTTATCTTTATCATAAAATATTTTTGTTTTTGGGATGTCAATACCATATTTTTCACAAAATAAAGTTACATTTTCTTTTGATTTATTTGGAAATTGAGTCTCTAATGAAGGCACAAATCTAATATGTGGCAATTCTTTAGATATTTCAACAAATGTATCATAAGCAGTAGCTGGAATATTACCTATTAATATATCTATCTTCTTTTTCTTAACTTCTTTAATGAATCTTTTCTTGTCATTTTTCCAATGATAAGTAACAGTTTCTATTTTGTCAGGCCAACCCTTGAAGTTTGATTTATCAAAAAATCTCAGTACGTAATCTAAATATAATAATCCTAGTTTAGGCAGTTTTTTCAAATTTATTTCCTTTTTGTTCATTTGTTTTTTCAATTTTTTTTGTTTTTCTATCTATTAAATCTACTATTAAATCTATTTTTTTATCATTGTAATCTATACCTGTCTTTTCTTGTTCTGGAGTTAAAAATGCTGGGATTCCATTTACCTCTAGTACAACATATTCTTCTTTTTTTCTATCATAAATGATATCAACTCCCGCAATATCAAGCTCTGTTACTTTTGCTGCTTTTAAAGCTAAATCTCTTACATCATCTGGTATTTCTCTTGCAAAAACACTACCACCACTTGTTATGTTTGTTCTCCAATCACTTCCACCAGCTTTTCTTCCATAACCACCTACATATTGACCATCAACAATATCAATTCTAAAATCTGTATTATCATAATCAACAAATTTTTCAACATAGAAATATCTTAAATCCATTTGATTTAAAAATGGCATTAGCATATCAAGGGCTTCTTCGTTTTCAATTTTTGTTAAACCAACTCCACCCCAACCATCAGTTGGTTTGTATACCATTTTGTTCCATTTTTTCATGATTTTATTTAAGTGGTAAGAATCATCTCTATGACATAGTTTATAGTCAGCTGTTTCAACACCATTTGATCTTAAAACAAAAGATGTATGGAATTTATCTTCTGTTAATTCAAATGCTTCATAAGAGTTAATCATTGGAATTACTCTATTTAGTGCTTTATATAAGTACATTTGGTACTGTGTTTGTTCACCTGCATTATATGAGAAAAACAAATCTAACTTGTTAAGTTTTAGATTACTTTTTTCTTTTCTATCATAAATGATATTGCCATTTTTTGCTATTGCATATCTTAAGTTAAGGTTAGGAATAACATCTATATCTAAAGCATTTAGTTTATTAATCATTTTTTCTTGAATAATATCTCCACCGCCATTTTGATATAACCACATTCCAATTTTTCTATTTGCCATTTTAGTTTCCTTTTGCTTCACTCATATAATAAGATAAGATTTTTGTTACCATTTCTATTCTTTGTTCAAAAGAGGATTTAGAAGCTCTTTCTTTGATAGTATGATCACCATCTCCGTATGGTCCAAAGCCATCTAAAGTAATAACAGCACAATTTGAAACAATATTAGCATCACTAACACCACCTCTTTTTTCTGTAGGTATTTTTAATTCGGTTACAGTTTCTATTAGTTTTATTAATTCAATTTGTTCTTGATTTTCTTCCATTACATCTCTTTGAATTTTTCCCAGCAATTCACATGTGGTACCAGGTACATAAGAAGTTTCACTAATTTTATTTAGTCCATCTAGTAGTCTTTGTTTTTCTTCATGATTTGTGTATCTTATTTCAACAGTGATTTCACATTTAGGTGAAATTGTATTTGCACCAATTCCACCTATTATTTTTCCTGGATTTACAGTTGAGCCATTTTCTATATCTGTAAGTTTTATAAGTTCTTGAAGTTTATATGCACCCTCAAGGTTTGCATTTATTCCATCTAAATATTTATTACCAGCATGAGCTGCTTTACCTTCGATATTTAAAGTAAAAGTCCCTACGCCTTTTCTACCAACTACTATTTCATCAGCTTCACCAGCTGCTTCAAAGTCAAGGCATATATCATAGTTTTTAGCAATTTCTTTTAGAACTAAACTCGAATCTTCACTTCCAATTTCTTCATCAGATACTAAAAGTAAATCAATATTTAAAATTTCGCCGAATGTATTATGTATATTTCTTAAAGCTTGAAGGGCAACAATATTACCACCTTTCATATCACAAACACCAGGTCCATACACCCATTCTTCATCTTCAGAAAAATTTTCAAAGGTATTAGGTGGAAAGACAGTGTCATTATGACCCAAAAGTAATATTTTTGTTTGCTTGTTTTTTTTAGATTTATATAGATTATGATTACCTATAGTTTCTCTAGTGTAGATAATATTTTCATATTCAAGTTCATTAAGCCAACTAGTCATTACATCAGACACATTGTTAACACCAGTTGGATTTTTAGAATAAGAATTTATATTAATAATTTTTTTTAGATCTTCAAGATAATTCATAACGACTCACATAACTTAAATTTATATTAATTATATCCATATAAAAGTTACATTATGGCAACTTTTTGGTTATATTTTATACAAACTGTAGAAAAAACATAATTTTTAATGTAATGTTGATAAATTGAACAAAAAAAAACAGAAAGTATTATACTTTCTGTTTCCATAATTAGGGAAAAATAATTTTGATAGATTATTTTAAAAAGAATAAAAAATTATTTATTTTTCTTTTTTCCTGCAATAATAAATCTTAATGCATTTAATCTAATAAAACCTTCTGCATCTTTTTGATTATATACTTCATCTTCTTCAAATGTTGAGTGTTCTTCTGAATATAACGAATTAACAGATTCTCTACCTGCAACCATTACATTTCCTTTGTATAGTTTTAATTTAACTGTACCTTCAACACTTTCTTGAGTTTTATCAATTGCAGCTTGAAGCATTTCTCTTTCAGGACTGAACCAGTATCCTTGATAGATTAGTTTTGCATATTTAGGCATTAATTCATCTTTTAAGTGTGCTTCTTCTCTATCTAAACAAATTGATTCTATCGCTCTATGTGCTTTTAACATGATAGTACCACCTGGAGTTTCATAACAACCTCTAGCTTTCATACCAACATATCTATTTTCAACAATATCAATTCTTCCGATACCGTGTTTATTTCCTAATTGATTTAACTTTTCTAATAATGTAGCTGGTGATAATTCTTCACCATTAATTGAAATTGGATCACCATTTTTGTATCCAATTGTAATATATTCAGCTTCATCAGGAGCTTCTTCAGGTGAATTTGTCCATAACCACATTGAATCTTCAGCTTCATTATTTGGATTCTCTAAATGTAAACCTTCATATGATATGTGTAATAAGTTTGCATCCATTGAATATGGACTTACAGATGGATTTCCATCTGCATCAATATGTTTTTGAGCAATTTCAATTCCATGTTCAGCTGCATACGCTAATAGTTTTTCTCTTGAGTTTAAGTCCCATTCTCTCCACGGAGCAATAACTTGAATATCAGGTCTTAAAGCTAATGCCCCAATTTCAAATCTTACTTGGTCATTTCCTTTACCAGTTGCACCATGAGATACAGCTTCTGCGCCTTTTTCATTTGCAATTTCAATTAGTTTTTTCGCAATTAAAGGTCTTGCAATAGATGTACCTAATAAATACTCACCTTCATAAATTGCATTTGCTCTAAACATTGGGAATACGTAATCTTTTACAAATTCTTCTTTTATGTCTAAAATAAAAACATTTTCAGGTTTAATACCACAATCAATTGCTTTTTTTCTAGCAGGTTCAACTTCTTCACCTTGACCTAAATCAGCAGTAAAAGTAATTACTTCTGCATTATATTCATCTTGTAGCCATTTTAAAATAATAGATGTATCAAGTCCACCACTATAAGCTAATACTACTTTTTTTATATCTTTTTTAGCCATTAAATATCCTATCGTAGAAAGTTAAGTTTTTCGGATTATATCTAATGTTAACTATCGTTTTATTTAAGTAAAGAGTGATATAATGTTATAAAATAAATTATATGTAAAGATTAATATGAAAAAAGAAAAAATTCTTGTAGTAGATGTTGATCAAACAACTTTAACAATGTTAGGTGAATATTTATCTAAGAATTATGAAGTAACCGTAGTATCAAGTTTTAAAAAAGCTTTGGAAATATATTACAAAAAAGATTTTAATTTCTTTTTATTAGATATATCACTTGATGATGGCGATGGTATAGAACTCGCTAAAATCATAAAAAACAATGAAAAATTTGATTTTTCACCAATAATTATTATATCTCAACATGAAGAAATTGAATATATGGAAGAAGTGTTTAAAGTTGGTGTGGATGATTATATTATCAAACCAATTAACTTAAAAGAACTATATATTAGAATTAAAAGAAGATTGTATGTTAGTGAATATCAAAAGAAAATATTTGATGATTATAATCATTTGTATAAACAACTTTTAGATTTATCAGAAGAATTAAAAAAAGAAAAAACTTTAAAAATTCAAGAAGAAGATTACGCTCATAATGAAATAAAGTTTAAAAAGAATTCTGAAAGAATTAATGAAAACATAAAAAATTCTCAGGTTTTTGATGAAAGACTTAATGATATGAAAGCAAAATTAATAGAGCAAAAGAAATTAATTGAAAGAGTTAAAAACTATTTAAACTAGATTTCTTATAGTTTCCGTGATATTTTTTAAACTATCATAGTCACCTTTAATGAAATTTTTTTCAAGATTTTCTATCATCTTATCACTTACTGTACCCTTTAAAGAATTAGTTATAAGTTTAAATCTTGAATCTTCTATGTAAGTATATTCATCTAAATCTAGTATTAATTTATCTAGTAATGAATTCAATTCTATTATATCTACTGTTTTGTTATTTGATTTTTGATTTTTAAGAATTTCATTAATTTTATCAAATGTTAGTGGCATCTCTTTTTTTATTTTACTAACTATTTCATTTTTATTTTGATTCTCATAATAACTCACACACAATTCATATAAGCTTATCATTTTTAAGTTTCCTGATGAACCTTTTAGTTTATGAATGTATCTATCTAAATCTTCACCTGCAAGATTTAAAAAATCTTCATATTCTTTGTGAGTAACTATAAATTTGTTAAGCATTGTATATGCTACATCTTCGCTTAGTTCATGGATAAGTTTATCAATATCAATAATCATTTATTTATCCTTTTATATGTAAAGTAAAAATTGTTGCATTTTCTTTTGATGTTACTTTAATTGAACCCTTTAATTGACTTTCAAGTAGCATTTTAATTGTAAATAATCCTAGACCTGGACCATTTAGATTTTCTTTAGTCGAAATATACGGTTCAAACAATGTGTCTTTGATTTCATCTTTTATACCACAGCCATTATCTTCTATTGATAGTTCTAAGGAACTATCTTTTTTTGTTAAATTTATATTTACAAAGTAAAAATCTTTTTCTTTGTTGTCATTTATAATTGCTTCAATAGAATTTTGGATTAAGTTTATAAAGATTTGTTTTATCTCTTTGCTTGAAGATTTAAGATAAATATCCTCTTTTTCTTCATAGTTAATATTAAGATTAATATTGTTTGTTTCTATCATATCTGCAAATAAATCTTTTACTTGATTAATACAGTGTAAAATATTTATTTCTTTAATCGAATCGTTACTATCATAATATCTACTAAATGTTTCTATTGTTTTAGATAAATCTTCAATAGTAGTTAAAAGTTGATTTTTTTTAACTACAAATTCATCATCAGTAAAGATTTTGTGAGTTCTATCAAATCCTATTTCTTGTACTAAAAGAGAAATAATATTCAAAGGTTGTCTCCATTGATGTGCAAGCATAGAAGTCATTTCACCTATTGCTGCAAATTTAGATTGAGATAATAGTTCTTTTTGTTGCTCTTTTACTCTTTGTTGTAAAATGAAATTATTAATATGAGTATAAATTCTAGCCTTCAATTCACTTTGATTAAAAGGCTTTGTAACATAATCAATTGCACCTAAATTAAAACCTTCAACAATAGAATTAGAATCATTTTGTGAAGTTAAAAAGATATAGGGAATGTTTTTATAATCATCATGATCTTTTAGTTTGTTTGCTACTTCAAATCCATCTATATTAGGCATTTGAATATCTAGTAAAATTAAATCAATTTTTGTTTTTTCTAATATTTTAAAGACATTTCTACTGTCTGTAGTAATCTTAATTTTAAAATTAGAATCTAAACTATTAACAATATAATCAATATTTATTTTTTCATCATCTACAATAAGAATTGTAGGATGATATTCATTTACAAAATTTTCCATATATTTACTTCTTTTAGGTAGAAATTATATTAATGCAAAAGCTTTATATACATTACAAATATTATATTTAAATGTTACTTTTAAACAGAATAAAAATAGCTATTTTTTAATGTAATTCCATTTTTAGTAAGATTTTAATATAATTTATTCTATGAGATGTGATAAATTTTTAAATGCCGTTAATATAACAAAAAGAAGAGCAGTTGCTGAAGATATGCTTGAGCACAAAGTTGTTTCAATAAATGGACAAGTTGTGAAAAAAGCTAAAGAGGTTAAAATAGGGGATATTATAGAAATAAAATATCTTGAAAAAACTGATAAATTTGAAGTATTACAAATACCGAATACAAAATCTACCCCAAAATCAAAAATGCATGAATTTGTAAAAGTTCTAGGAGAGTAAATGTTTAATAAAGACAAATTAAAATTTGATGATATATTTGAAAATAGATTACCAGCACAAGAAGTGAAAGAGTATTTTATTGAACTTTATGAAAAGGGTGAAACAGCTTCACAAATTGCAGCTGCAGCTAGTGCTATGAGAGAACACTTGATTCCTTTACCTGTGCATTTTGATTTAAAAGAAGAACTTATTGATAATTGTGGAACAGGTGGTGATAAGTCAAAAAGCTTTAATGTATCAACAACAGTTTCAATAGTTATGGCTGCTTGTGGATGTAAAGTTTCAAAGCATGGAAATAGAAGTATTACAAGTAAATCAGGTAGTGCTGATATGTTAGAACAGTTAGGAATTAATTTAAATTTATCTTTAGAAAATAGTGTTAAGTTACTTGAAACTACAGGTTTTACTTTTATGTTTGCTCAAAATCATCACCCTGCAATGAAACATATTATGCCTATTAGAAAAGAAATATCACATAGAACAATTTTTAATATCTTAGGTCCATTATCAAATCCTGCAACAGTAAGTAAGCAATTAATTGGTGTATTTAGTAAAGATTATATTTCAAGAATAATTGAAGCACTTAAACTTCTTGAAGCAAAAAGAATAATGGTAGTTAGCTCAAAAGATGGAATGGATGAAATTTCTATTAGTGATACTACATATGCCCAAACTTTAATAGACGGTGAAATTAAAGAGTTTGAGATTAATCCTATTGAATGTGGATTAGATATATATCAAAAAGAAGATATTGAAGGTGGTGATGCTAAGTTTAATGCAAAAATCACAAGTGATATTTTAAATGGTAAAATTATTGGAGCTAAACTTGATATTGTTTTAATAAACGCTGGTGCAGCATTATTTGTAGATGGAAAAGTTGACTCTATAAAACAAGGAGTAGAAATGGCTAGAAAAGCTATTTTAACAGGTAAGACAAAAGAAAAACTAGAACAAATTATCAAAATTAGTCAAGAATTAAGTTAAGGTTTTATTTGAAAAAAGAGTATTTATTAACTTTAAATGAATTGGAAACTTTATCAAAGGATTTAATTAAAAACTTTGAAGATAAAGATTTGATTGTTATTTTAAGGGGAGATTTAGCAAGTGGTAAGACTACACTTGTTAAAAATATAGTTAGGTCTTTAGATATAGATGAAGTAGTTACATCACCAACTTTTTCACTACAATCAATTTATTCTGATACTATTTTTCATTATGATGTTTATAACAAAACTATTCAAGAATTCATAGCATTAGGAATGCTTGAAGAGTTTGAAAAACAAGGTATTCATTTTGTGGAGTGGGGCGATGAAAAACTTCAAGATTTACTTGAGGATTATGGATTTGAGGTTATGGTTATAAATATAGAAAAAAAAGATGATAAAAGGCAATACATAATTGAAGCATAAATTAGAAATCAAAAATATTAAAAAAAATATTAAAAAAACTCAAATACTTCACGGAATATCTTTAGAAGTAAAATCAGGGGAAATTGTAGGATTATTAGGACCAAATGGTGCTGGTAAAACTACTACTTTTTATACTGTTTGTGGTTTAGTAAAACCTACAAGTGGTGAAGTTTATTTTGATGATAAAGATATTACAAACTTACCTTTACATAAAAGAGCTTTAAAAGGAATAGGTTATTTACCCCAAGAATCATGTATATTTAAAGATTTGTCTGTAGAAGATAACTTAATGCTAGCAGCTCAAATTGTAACTGATGATAAAGAGGAACAACATAAAAGAGTTGAAGAACTTCTTGAATTATTTAATATTGAACCAATTAGACAAAGAAAAGGTGTGTCTTTATCAGGTGGTGAGAGAAGAAGAACTGAAATTGCAAGGGCTTTAGTATCTCATCCTAAGTTTTTATTATTAGATGAACCATTTGCTGGAGTTGATCCAATTGCTGTTAAAGATATTCAAGAAATTATTGATCAACTTACAAAAATTAATATTGGTGTTTTAATCACAGATCATAATGTTAGAGAGACATTAGAAATATGTGATAGGGCTTATGTTATGAAAGCTGGAACTTTACTTGCAAGTGGGACTAGTGATGATATTAAAAAAGATGACAGAGTTAAAGAGCACTATTTAGGTGAAAACTTTAGCTTTTAGTTAGAAAATAGTTTAGCTTATTAAAGCTAGTCTATTTAGCTAATGTTACTAAGTTTCTACCTTGATTCTTTGATTCATATAGAGCATTATCAGCTCTTTTAATAAGATTTTCAGCCGTATCTTCATCTCTTAAGGCAGATACACCAAAACTTGCTGTTAAGCTTAAATACCTTTTAGTAAATGTTTGAGATTCAATTTTAGCTCTTATTTTTTCAGCTACTTTAAATGCATTTTCAATATTTGTATCAGGTAAAAGAATCATAAACTCTTCTCCACCCCATCTTGATAAAATATCATGTTCTCTAATACACGATTGTAAAATAATTGGGATAGCTTTTAAAACATCATCTCCAGTTTGATGGCCAAATGTATCATTTATTTTTTTAAAGTGATCAATATCAACTATAATTATTGATAAATCATGCTTATATCTTAAGTTTCTTCTTATTTCTTTTTCAAACATTTCATGAAATTTATTTCTATTATAAATTCCTGTTAATGTGTCATGTGTAGCTTGATACTCTAGTAAATTTACTTTTTCTTTTAAAAGTGTGATGTCAGCAAAAGTTAGAATATAACTTTCTTCTTCTTCTAAATAAACTTCAATACCTAAAGTAAATATCTTTACTTTGTTATTGTTATTTACTACTTTTACAATTCTATCAATTTCAGGTAAACCTTTAATATATTCAGCCCAACATTCGCTTTTTTTAAGTTCATCTTTTGGAATAAGTCCTGGTTCATCTATAAAAAAGTCAAAAATATGTTTAGAATCAAAACTTGATAGACTTTCAATATTAAAGTACTTGTAGAACTTTTTGTTGGCTTTTGTGATTACATTATTTTTAACAATTGCAATCATATTTTCTTGGCTATTAAAAATAGTATTTAGTTTTTCATACTCTTCATTTTTATTTGCTTTACTATGAGCCTCTTGAAGTTGTCTTCTTAACATAATAGGTTCAGCTGTTTTAATCAAACTTTTAATTAATTGTTCTAAGTCTATGGGCTTTAAAACATATGAAGACACATTTAACTCAACTGATCTTTTAATAAAATCAGATTCATTATATGCAGTTGTGATAATAATAGGAATATCACTATTAATTTCTCTGATTTTTTCAATCATATCAAGACCATTTAAAACAGGCATATGAATATCTGTAATTATAATGTCTATTTCATCTTTATTTTTTTGGAATTCTTCAAATCCCTCTTGACCATTTGATCCAACAAATACTTTACTTACTACTTTATTTAAAAATTTTACAGTAAACTTTTGTATCGTTTCTTCATCTTCTACAAATAGTATATTTAAATCTTTTATAATCTCATTATTCATTATGCTTCTTGTATTATGGTTTTGCACTTAATTATTTGTTAAAAATTCTTAAAGCGTTATCTAAATCTTCTTGAGTATCTATTCCAAAAGATTTTGATTGTACTTCAACCATTGCAATTTTTTGACCATTGTCGATGGCTCTTAATTGTTCTAGTTTTTCTATATTTTCTAGCTTTGATGATTTTAATTTACAAAACTCTTGTAAACTTTTTTTAGTAAAACCATATATTCCTAAGTGACCTTTGTAATTAGAGTTCTCATAATGATCTCTATGGTAAGGAATTTTTGCCCGTGAAAAATATATTGCATTTCCATTTTCATCTGTAATTACTTTTACATGATTTGGATCATCAGCTAACTCAGAACTAATATTTTTAAAACATGAAGTTATCATAATATCTTCATTGTTGTCAATAACTTTTTGAACTCTATCAAATACAGCTTTTACAACATCTGTTTCAATAAATGGTTCATCTGCTTGTACATTTACAATGATTTCATCATCGCTTATATTTAATTTTTGTGCTGCTTCATTAATTCTATCTGTTCCACTTTGGTGTTCAACTGAAGTTAAAACAGCATCAAAACCATGGGATTTTACTAGTTCAATTACTTCATTTGAGTCTGTAGCTATTACAACTTTGTCCAAAGAACTTACTTGTTTAGCTGTTTTAATTACCATTGGTAAACCCAAAATATCTACTAGTATTTTGTTTTCAAATCTACTTGAATTTAATCTTGCAGGAATAATAATCATTTAAATATAACCTTTATTAGTGAAACCTTATTTTTAGAACACTTATTATAGTATAATAACTTTAAATTACGTGAATATAAAGAGAATTATTAATGAAAAAAACTATAACTATAATTGATACATTTGGATTTTTGTTTAGAAGCTACTATGCTTTACCTCCATTAAAATCTAAAGATGGTTTTCCAACAGGACTTTTAACAGGATTTATGAATTTTATTTCAAATATTGGAAAAGATTTTGAAACTGACTATATAGTTTTTGCTTTAGATGCAAAAGGTAAAACTTTTAGAAGTGATATTTTTGAAGAATATAAATCACATAGACCTGATGTTCCAGAAGATTTATTAAAGCAACTTCCAATTGCCATATCTTGGGTAGAAGAAATGGGCTTTAAAACAGCACTTAGAAATGGTTTTGAAGCGGATGATATAATTGCTTCAATTGCACAAGATGCAAAAGAAAAAGGCTTTGAAGTTAGAGTTGTTTCTCATGATAAGGATTTATATCAATTAATTGATGATAATAAAGTATATTTATTTGATCCAATTAAAAAAGAAGTAATTGATGAAAATAAATGTTTCACAAAATATGGAGTTAATCCAGCTCAATTTACAGATTATCAATCACTATTAGGTGACAGCGCTGATAATGTACCTGGTGTTAAAGGTGTTGGAGCTAAAACAGCGCAGGCACTAATAGAACAATTTGGTACACTTGATAATATTTATGAAAACCTTGAAAATATAGAGAAGAAAAGATGGAAAACCTTACTAACAGAAGGTAAAGATATGGCTTATATATCAAAACAGTTAGTAACTTTATCAACAGATTGTCACTGTATTGATAATATAGATGAATTTATATTACCAGAAGAAAATCCAATATTAAAAATTGCTGATACTTTAAATGAATTTGGACTGAATAGAGTTTTAGATAGGGTTAATTCTCAAGGCTTAAACTACAAAACAGTAGTACCTAAAGCTAAACCAAAAGAAGAAATCAAGTGTTCATATGAACTACTAGACAATGAAGAAAAACTATTCAAAGTTTTAAATTTTATGCCAAGAAATTCAATAGTAGCTTTTGATACTGAAACTACAGATTTAGATACAAAGAAAGCATCGATTGTAGGTTTTTCTTTCTGCTATGACGAAAATAAAGCTTATTATGTTCCAGTTGCCCATAATTATTTAGGAGTTAGTGATCAAATTTCTATAAGTGATGCTAAAAGAGCAATAGAAATTTTAAATGAACATAGATTAGTGTTACAAAATTTTAAATATGATTATCAAATAGTTAAGTATAATTTAAATATTGATTTAAAAGTATATGCAGATACTATGATTATGGCATGGATGCTTGATACTTCATCTAAAGTAGGTTTAGACTTCTTAGCTGATAAATATTTTGGTCACAAAATGATTGCATATAAAGACACAGTTAAAAAAGGTGAAAACTTTTCAAATGTTGAGATTAGTAGTGCGTGTGATTATGCAGCTGAAGATGCGTTATTAACTTTAAAAATATTTAATAAACTTACTCAAGAATTAAAAGATAGTGATAATCAAGAGTTATTAGATTTAGCTTTTAAATATGAGTTTGATTTTATTTATGTTTTATCTAATATGGAAGAAAATGGAATCAAAATTGATACAAATATTTTAGAAGAATTAAAAGTATCTAATTCACATAATGTTAAAGAACTAACTGAAAAAATATATGAAAAAGCTGGTTTAGAATTTAATATTAACTCACCGAAACAATTAGGTGTAATTCTGTTTGAAAACTTAGGATTAAAAGGTTCTAAGAAGACGAAAACAGGTTATAGTACTAATGAAATGGTATTAAGTAAATTAAAAAATGAACATGAAATTATTCCATTGTTACTAAGTTATAGAGAATTGTTTAAACTTCAATCAACCTATATAGAGCCTCTTTTAGAATTGGCAAATAAAGAAGATAATAACAGAATTTATACTTCATTTTTACATAACGGAACTGCTACAGGGAGATTAAGTTCTAAAAATCCAAACCTTCAAAACATACCTGTAAAAAGTGAAATAGGAAATCAAATTAGAAGTGCATTCATACCTAAAGATGGTTATTGTTTAGTTGGTATTGATTATTCACAAATTGAATTAAGACTTCTTGCACATTTTAGTGAAGATAAAGCATTAGTTGAAGCATTTAATAATAATCAAGATATTCACTCAAGAACTGCTGTTGAAATTTTTGGCGAAGAAAAAGCACAAGAAAATAGAAATATAGCAAAATCTATTAACTTTGGATTACTTTATGGGATGGGTAGTAAAAAGTTAGGTGATACTTTAGGAATTTCTGCAAAAGAAGCTAAGACATATATAGAATCGTATTTTAAAGCCTTTACAAATGTAAAAGAGTATTTAAAATCTATAGAAGAGGGTGCATTCGAAAAAGGTTATGTTAGAACTTTAATTGGTAGAAAAAGATTATTTGATTTTGATAGTGCAAATGGTATGCAAAAAGCTGCATACTTAAGAGAATCTGTTAATACACTTTTCCAAGGAAGTGCAGCTGATTTGATAAAACTTTCTATGATCGAAATATATAAAAAGTACAAAAATAATGAAAATGTAAGTATGTTACTTCAAATCCACGATGAACTTATTTTTGAAGTTAAAAATGAATATATAGATAAAATTAGTAAAGATATGATCTCTATAATGGAAAATATCTATAAATTGAAGGTGCCATTAAAAGTTAGTTGTTGTGTTGGTAAGTCATGGCAAGAGCTTAAATAATACTGTATATAATTATTTTCTTATTAACTTTGACAAAAACTTATTATTTTGTTATTATTCAAAAAAATATAAAGAGTTAAAATGTTAAGAACTTTGAGAAGTATTAGAAAATTAAACAATGCTAAAATAATTGTTATCAGTAGTGACAACGAACTTAACAAAAGTTTTTCAAATGATTTAGATGGTTATTTTAATAAATTGGAGCTAGTTGATAATGCTGAAACTGCATTTGAAAAAATAATTTCAGAATCTTATGATATGGCTATTGTAGATACTATGATCAGCGATATATCTTTTTCTGAGTTATGTACTGAACTTTCAAAATTAGCTCCAACTCTACCTAAAATAATAGTTTCGAATTCTTCTACAAATGAAAACTTAGTTACTGCAATTAATTGTAGTGCTTACACATTTATCTCAAAACCATTAAGACTTGAAGATATTAAATTATCAATTATTATGTGTCTAAATCAAACAAAAAGAGGGGATAAAGTTGAATTCCAAGATGGAATTTACTTTGATGAATATAGAGATAACTTTTTTAAATCTACAGGTGATGTAATAGATTTCACACGACTTGAAAAAGGCCTATTAAAACTTTTAATTGATAAAAAAGATGAAGTGATTGATTATGATACAATCAAAGAGGTTGTATGGAAAGGTAAGGAAATGTCAATTTATACAATGAGAAATATTGTTAATAAAATTAGACAAAAAACTTATTACGATATCATTAAAAATCATTCAAATAAAGGTTATACAATAGATAACTACAAGAATAAATAATTATAATTAGTTTTCATTTAAGTTTAATTATGATAAAAAAGATTTAATTAAAAAAATTAACATAAATACAGTTAATTTGAAGAACGTAAAATAATATATAAATAAAGGTAAGATGTATGTCCCATTGTCCAAATTGTAAGAAGAAAATTGCTATGAGTAAAGCTTTTTGTTCTAGAACTTGTAAAGAGGAATATTTTCATTCTATTCAAATACAAATTCCACAAAAATTTGTTATGAAGAATTTTATTCATAATCCTGACGAAGAAGATAGAGTTAAAAATTTTAAAGCATTTGCAGACAGACATAGCTGGGATTTCAATTTAGTAATTGATAAAATCTACAAAGAAGCTGTTAGAAGTAACTATTTAGCGGCTGATCATCCAGGTTATTTAAAATGGAAAGAAGAAGTAGATAAAGAGGGTAATACTGTATATTATTGGGAAAAAAGAGACTAGATTCTCTTTTTTCGTTTCTCTATTATTATATACAATCCTAAGCAAGCCACTGCAATAATCCCTGATATTAACATTCCCATTGTCAACCAGTTACTGTAAATAAATCCTAATTGAATATCAGGTTGTCTGTAGATTTCTGCAATTATTCTCATTATAGAGTATAAAAATCCATATAATAATGCTAATTGTCCATTGAATGTTTTTCTTTTTCTAAAGTAAACCAATATTGCAAATACTACAATACCCTCTAAAAATGCTTCATAAAGTTGTGAAGGGTGTCTTAATGTATTTCCTACATAAATTCCCCATGGAACATCTGTAGCTCTTCCAATAAGCTCTTGATTAAAGAAATTACCTACTCTTCCAAATACATAAGCTGCACTAATTCCTAATACAGAAATATCCGCTAAAAACCAAAATGATACTTTGTTTTTTTTACAGAAAATATATGAGGCAATTACAAAACCTATTAAAGCACCATGATAACTCATACCAGAAATTCCTGCATACACTCCATTTATAAATGGATTAAATATTTGCCATGGATGAGTCAAATAGTACATTGTATGAGAATCATAAAATAAAATATA
>JBDNBT010000111.1:0-3220 GCA_039767755.1 Sulfurovum sp. | reverse complement strand
GTTTGTTTAAAAATTTCAATTATTTCTTCATTGTTTGAGTTAACAGTTGGAAATTCACATTCCATATATAATCCTTTAATTTACTATTTTAATTTTCTTAAATAGTACAATAAAATTCATTAATAAAAAAAGGGAACCCAAGATAAAATCTTGAATTCCCTATATAAGTTTAATAATAATTGAGTTAAATTTTAAATTTATATTACGAAAGAATCTCTTCAATTGTAATATAATCACTTACTCTACCTGTCATTTCTTCAACATCAGTGTTTACAGGTAATGTTTTTTACTAGGTACCCATCCAGCTGGACAAAGTAAAGTCAGCTGGATAAAAACAAACAACTGTCCATTTTCCATTGTTTAGTCACAAAGGATAATATTTTTCTTTGATAATTATATTCTAGTATAGTAAAAATAAAAGTAATCATAAATTATTAGAAAATTTTATAAATCTATTATAATTTTAACTTATATTTAAACTAGATTATTCTTTCTGACCATGAATCCATCAAGTCTTCTAAAAATTTTTCAACATTCTTGTTTTCAACTTTAAATCTTGATATCTCTTTTTTGGTTTGAAGAACAGCATTTTCGCATTCTTTTAAAATAAGTTCATATTCACTATTTGATAGACCACAACTTTGTTTTGCAAAAGCTTTATATGTTTTCTCTTTCCACCAAAGTTTTCCATCACTAAGTCTTAAAGCTGGAATATCGTTTTTTATATAAACTGTAGTTGTAATTACATCATAGATTGGAGCTAAATATGAATCTTCAAAATCTTTGTTATAAAGAATGCCATAGTTTTTTAAGTGTCCATCACCATTTTTTAATAGATGATTCATAACCAAAGCTTTAAAAAATGTTTTTAAACTATTTTTCTTATTTAAAGGAGATACAATATTTTTTATAACTCTTACACACTCTTCATAACTTCCGTTATATTTTTCTTCAGTACCACGTGCAGTTAATACACACATATCTTCAAAACCTAAATACTTATCTTCTAAGATATCAAACCTTTTCATAATAAACATCTTAAAATCATCACTTATATAAAATTTTGGAGTTTCTAATCCTGCATTAGAACAAGCTTTCATGCAAAAATATTCATTAAGTGCTAAATTAGGATAATCATCTTCCCAGGATTTTACTATATAATGTTCAAATTTCATTGTAGTTTTATTATGTGCTTTAAGCAATAGTTTTGGTTGTACACCAGATATTCCAGAACGTATAGCAAACTTTTCAAGTAATTCATTAAATAGGTTTTGCTTAGATGCATTAATTATATCATCAAGTTCTAAATTATCTTTTACTTCTTTAACATTTTCAAACTTAACACGTCCTAGCATATAAGGGCCAATTAGTTTTAAAAAATTCATATCGTCCATTGTTTGTATTTTTGAGAAATGATTTTTAATCGTCTCTTTTAAGGCACCTTCTGGCATGTTCATTTGAAATATTGGATGTAACTTTTTACTATTCCAACTTGCACTTCTAATAGGCATAGTTAGACTTACAACATCATTTGTAGTTTGATTATAATTAAATATGTATTGATCACTCTCAGTAGTTAAATCACCACAATGATTTTTATTTATAAATACTTTTAAATTATCGCTCATTTTGTAATTCCTCTAATGTTTTTGGTCTCCCTTTAGGTCTTAGAGAAAATTCCATACCTAATAAGTCTAAAATTGTTTCGACTTTTCTTATACCAACTTCATCAATAAAACCATTTTCTATTTTAGATATTGTTCTTTTTGTAATCCCAGAGTATTGTTCTAGATCATTTTGTGACCATTTTTTATTTTTTCGTAGTGTTTGTATTTCTTTACCTAATTTATGAAGGTCCATAATCAGCCCCTAAATATGAATTATATTTCATATTATATCACAAATAATTAAATATAAGAATTATACTTCTTGTTTTATTTTTGAATTCAATATTTTCAACTCCAATAAAAACAATAATAAGCAGACCAAATTTTTCAACAAGTGCTAAAATTGTTACAAATTTTACTAGTTTATCTAAACCAACTTCATCTATCCATATCTTTTGGGGAGGTATTAACTCAGGAAATAACTGTGATGCAAAATGTGCATTAAAATTTAATCTTATAGGTTTTCTAGGACCATCAGAAGCTAAATAATATCTATCAATAATTTATCCCTACCCTCAGATAATGGGTCTATCTTTAAAAATATTGCATTAGCACTATTACAATAGTTTTCAATTCTTTGAGATAAACTATCTAGTTTTAAACAATTACCCATATATTCAATTTGATCAAGAGATGTTTGAAGTAAGAACTTGACAAAGCCTTGTAAATCTACCATTACCATCTAAGAAAGGGTGAACCCATACTATCATGCGAACTAAGAATTGAACTATTATATTTAAGTTCATTAACTATATTATAGATATCCAAGAACTTTAAAATAAATTTTAAAAGATATACTGCGAACTAAGAGATGAACTAGGATTTATATTTTTTTATTTTAAACTTTATACCCATCAGGATTGTTAGACTGCCATCGCCAGCTATCTTCACACATCTGATCTATTCCTTTTGTGGCTTCCCAATCTAAGACTTGCTTAGCATAACTTGGATCTGCAAAACACTTAGCTATATCGCCTGGTCTTCTATCTACTATATTATATGGTACTTTTTTACCACTTGCTTTTTCAAAAGCTTTTATCATGTCTAGTACACTATAGCCGTTTCCAGTTCCTAGATTTACTGTAAGTACTTCATCTATACTGTCTATCTTTTGTAAAGCTTTTACATGTCCAAGAGCTAAATCAACCACGTGGATATAATCTCTTACACCTGTACCATCATGTGTATCATAATCACCACCAAATACACTAAGACTCTCTCTTTTACCAACAGCTGTTTGAGAGATAAATGGCATAAGATTATTTGGTATTCCATTTGGATCTTCTCCAATAGTCCCAGAGATATGAGCACCTACAGGGTTAAAATATCTAAGTAGTACTATTTTATTTGTATTATCAGATACATATATATCTCTTAGTATTTCTTCTATGAAGTATTTTGTTCTACCATATGGATTTGTTGTTGCACCCACAGGAAAGTCTTCACATATAGGAGTAGTATGGGGATCACCATACACTGTAGCACTTGAAGAAAATACTATCTTCTTACAACCATATTTTTTCATAACTTCACAAAGTACAATTGTACCATTG
>JBDNBT010000110.1:0-2627 GCA_039767755.1 Sulfurovum sp. | reverse complement strand
TAAATGAACTTCTCACTCAAATGGATGGTTTTGATGGTGATAGTGGCGTTATAGTTATAGCTGCAACAAATAAAATTGAAGTTTTAGATGATGCACTTCTAAGAGCTGGAAGATTTGATAGAAGAGTTCATGTAGGATTACCTAATGTTGATGATAGACAAAAAATTTTAGAGTTATATTTAAAAGAAACAAACAATGAAATAAACACAGTAAAACTATCACAAGAAACAGCTGGTTTTTCTAGTGCTGCAATTGCAACACTTATAAATGAAGCTTTATTAAATATGATTAAAAGAAATGCAAAAGTACTTGATACTCAAGATATTGAAATAGCTAAAAATAAACTTCAATTTGGTAAGAAACAAATTAAGATTTTAGATGAAAAACAAAAAGAAATTTTAGCTATTTATCAAACATGTAAAGCATATGTTTCAAAATCTAAACTTGCGTTATTTGAAGAAAAAACTCAAATGATAAATGAAACTTATCCATCACTTTCAGAATTAAAAGAGAATATTAAAAGAGATTTAGCAGGTGTAGTTGGATTAGAAATACTAAAAGATGAAAAATATGCAATCAGTCAAATAGATATAAAAGATGCTTACACACTAGCTACAAAAATTGTAGAAGATTATAAAATGACTAGTTCTGTTGATGAATTAATTACATCAATTAAAAATGAACTTAGAAAAACTATTTCATCAAACTTGGATGATATAAATAGATTAAAAGAAATTATGATTAAAAATGAGGTTATTACTTTAAATGATTTCTAAAAACTTCTTTAGTGGATTTTGTCTAGAAAATGAAGTAGAATTTTTTAGTGAATATGCCACACCAAATGACTTTACAATTAGTGGCTTTTCCTATGGTGCTATAAAAGCTTTTGAAGAGGTATTAAACTCAAATGAAAGGGTAGATAAACTTCAGCTTTTTTCACCTGCATTTTTTCAAACTCAAGATAAAAAATATGTAAGATTACAGTTAATGTTTTTTAAAAAAGATGAAAACCAATACTGTGAAAACTTTTTAAAAAATGTTACTAATCCTTTAAATAAAGATATTTCAAAGTATTTTACTTTAGGTACATACGAAGAACTTGAAGAGCTTTTAACTTATAAATGGGATGAAGAGAAACTTCAAAAACTAATATCAAAGGGTACTAAGATAGAAGTTTATTTAGGTAGTGAAGATAAGATTATAGATTCACACAAAGCAAAAGATTTTTTTAGAAACTATGCAACGGTATATTTTATAAATAATAAAGGACATATTTTATGAGTGAAAAACAAATAGCAAAAATAGGAATAGTGACAGCTAGTGATAGGGCAAGTAAAGGTATCTATGAAGATATAAGTGGTCAAGCTATTATTGATACTATGAATGATTATTTGATAAGTGCATTTGAACCTGTTTATAGATGTATTGAAGATGATCAAACTACAATTGAAAATACTTTAAAAGATTTAGTAGATAATGAAGGTTGTTGTTTAGTTGTTACTACAGGAGGAACAGGACCTGCTAAAAGAGATGTTACACCTGAAGCAACTGAAGCTGTATGCGATAGAATGATGCCTGGTTTTGGTGAACTTATGAGAGCTGAGTCTTTAAAGTTTGTATCAACTGCTATTTTATCTAGACAAACGGCTGGTTTAAGAGATAGTTCTTTAATTATAAATTTACCTGGTAAACCTAAGTCAATTAGAGAGTGTTTAGATGCTGTTTTTCCTGCAGTTCCATATTGTATTGATTTAATGGATGGACCATATTTTGAATGTAATGAAGATGTAATCAAGCCTTTTAGACCTAAGAAAAAATAGTATTTTATGAATAAAATACTATTAGCAATTATACTTTGTATTGCTACTTTTTTTATAGCTAGTTTAGGGTTTAATACTCAACATTCAACCTTAATTGCTCTTATAGTATTTTTAGTAACTATGTGGACAAATGAAGCTTTACCTTTAGGTGTAGTTTCTTTGTTACCCATTATTTTATTTCCAAGTTTTGATATATTAAGTACAAATGAAACTGCTAGTAACTATTCTAAATCAATTATATTTCTATTTATTGGTGGCTTTTTAATTGCAATTGCTACTCAAAAAACCAACTTACACAAGTATATATCAAATAAACTCCTATCATTATTTTCAAACACACCAAGGGGTGTTATATATTCTTTGAGTATAACTTCGGCTTTTTTAAGTTCTTTAATTTCAAATACAACCACAGCTTTATTACTTATTCCAATTGCTATATTTTTAACTGATAATACAAAATTAAAGGTACGTCTTGTTTTAGCTGTTGCTTATGGTGCAAGTATTGGAGGAATATTAACTCCAATTGGAACTCCACCAAATCTTATACTTTTAGGTTTTATGGAAGATAGAGCAATTGAGTCTATTTCTTTTGTTAATTGGATGATTTTAACTGCACCTTTAGCTTTTATTATGTTAGTCATTATCCCTTTTGTTTTATCAATTGGGGTATCTAGTATTAGTTTTGACAATCAACTTTCTAGTGAAGAAAAATTAAATGGTGAGCAAAAAAGACTACTATATATTTTAGGTTCACTTGTATTACTTTTACTTGTAAACTCAAAAATAGAACCATTTTATTCAGGTTTA
>JBDNBT010000109.1:0-6958 GCA_039767755.1 Sulfurovum sp. | reverse complement strand
TTCATTATCTAAAGCCTCATAGATCTTTTTTACACTCTGTTTTGATTGTCGTGAGTTAAAGTTATTTACAGGAATTAAAAGTGAATCTAAAGTTTTAAAAGCCATCAAAAAATCATTTGCTACAATTTTTACATCACTTCTAACCTGTGAAACTAACCTTAGTAAACATAGTGCATCTAATCCGCCTAAAGGATGATTTGCAATAATTACAACTTTTCCACTTGAAGGAATATTTTGAATATCAGAACTTGAAACTGTATAATCAAAATCAAAATAATCAAGAACAGAATCAACAAATTCTAAACCTTTTAGGTGAGAGTTTTCTTTTAAAAACTCATTTATGGCATCTTGATGAATAAGTTTTTTGGCTATTTTAAAAAGTGACTTTTTAAATAATCCAGGTTTTTCGCTTGTACTTGGAAATTTTCTTTCAATTTCTTTTTGAATATCAATCATTTTGTCATGACTCCTTGTTATGAATTTTATGAAGTGATGGTTACATAATGGATACAACTTCAAAATATACAAATTAACAATATGATAAAATTGAAAATCAAATAAAATACAGGAGTAAACTTTGAATAAATCAGATATTACAAATATAATAGCCATGTTAGTTATGGCATATGGTTACTCAAATGATAACAATACAATTTTTATGATAGGTATATTTGCTTTTAGTGGTGCTATTACAAATACCTTAGCTATTCATATGCTTTTTGAAAAGGTGCCATTTTTGTATGGGAGTGGAATTATTGAAAAGAAATTTTCAAGTTTTAAAGCTTCAATTCACAGCTTATTAATGGAGCAATTTTTTACAAAAGAGCACTTACAAAAGTTTTTTGCATCAGAACTTGATAGTGCAAAAAAGACTATAAACTTAGAAAAAGCTATTTCTAAAACAGACTTTACTCCTGCATTTGATTCTTTAAAAGAATCAGTTATGGAATCATCATTTGGTGGAATGTTAGGAATGTTTGGTGGACCTGCTGCTTTAGATGGCTTAAAAGAACCATTTGTAAATAAATTACAAGCATCTATTATTACAATTTCAAAAAGTGATTCTTTTCAAGATGTTTTAAATGATGCACTTAAATCAGATGAGTTAAGTGATGATATTCATAAAAAATTAAGTGCTATTGTGAATACAAGGTTAGAAGAACTTACACCTAAAATGGTAAAAGAACTTATTCAAAATCTTATAAAAGAGCATTTAGGATGGCTCGTTATTTGGGGTGCTGTATTTGGTGGAGTGATTGGGTTTATAAGTACTTTATTATAAAAGCCTCAAGATATATTAGATGCAATAAAAAAGTATTCATATCATATAAAAATTAAGTAAATAGAAGAAGTTTCTATTTACTTTTATTTTAAAATTAGTTTTTAACACTACACGTTCCATCATCACAAATTTCATCATTTTTACTATCCCAACTCGATAGGGCAGTTCTTGAAATAACGCCAGCACTAGTTAGGGCTACTAAATCTGTTAGATCTGTAAGCTCTTGTTTAGATATTCCATCTTGTGCAGCTTCTGTGAACCTTCTTGTTGAACAAGTTGTACAACCCATCGTTAATGTTACCGCTAATCCTATCAAATGTTTTTCCCTTTGAGATAAACTTAAACTTGCACTTGTTTCATTTAGTGCTTTTACTGCTTTTAAATCTTGACCTGTCATTTTATTTTCCTTATATTTTATTGCTTAATTCACTTAAAGAATTAGCTTTAATAGTTGGCTGAATCTCCCATGGATCAAAAATAGCATCAGAGCTTCTTTGTATCCAAGCAGACTTTAAACCTGCACTTACAGCACCTGTAACATCAAATGGATTTGAAGAAATTAACCATGTCTCACCACCTTCAACTTCTGCACATCTTAAAAAGTGAGCATAAACAGCGGGACTTGGTTTAAAGATTTTTAAATCATCCACACTAATAACATCTATAAAAAAATCTTTTATTTGAGTGTTTATCAAAAGGTTCTCTACTGCTTCTTTTTTCCCATTTGAAAAGGCAAATAATCTAAAGCCTTTTTCCTTAAAAGTTGTAAGGGCTTTTTTTACTTCATCAAAAGCAGGTAGCACTTTATATATATTTAGTAGCTGTGTTTTTTGCTCACTTGATAAATCTTTTTTATAATACATACATGTATAATCTAAAGCTTGAGATGTACACTTTGCAAAAGTTACATAGTTTTGCATAGTTGCTCTTCTAAAAGAGTATTCAAGTTGTTTATCTCTCCAAGTATTTGAAAAAGATCTTACATCATTTCCAATAAATTTTTCAAGTAAATTTACTACACCATTTGTATCAATAAGTGTCCCATATACATCAAATGCTAAAGTTATTTCTTTTGACATTTTATATTCCTTCTTTAAAATTAATTATTATAGAATAAAAGTTCTATAACTATTAAAAAAATTAATACAATAAAATTACTTTATCATATCAATTAAATTTTTGATAATCATTTGACTATCATTTTTGTTTGTATTGTATTTACCGTGTACATGAAAACCATGTATAAATGTAATTATTGTTAAAGCCATAGCTTGAGAATTTCCACTAAATTCATTATCTTCTTTTGCTTCATTTAGGTTTATTTCTATTTGTTTTTTTAACTTATTAAAATACTCTTTAGGAATATTATAAGTTTCATTATCTACAAACTCCTTGTCTGTCATAGTATTAGAAAATAAACAACCTTTAAATTCTTCACTAAACTCAAAACTTTGAAAAAATTCTAAAAGACCTTTTTTGCCATGATTATTTTTTAAGATTTCTAGTTTTTTTGCTGATCTTTTAGAATAATAATTATCTAAAGCATCTTTAAATACACCATTTTTATCTTTAAAAAGTGAATACATAGTTCTTCTGTTTAACCCAGTGTGCTCAACAAGTTGTGCCATAGAAACACCTTCAAAACCTTTTTCCCAAAAGATTTCCATAGCATTGTCAAGAACTTTTTCTAAATCATATTCAACAGGTCTAGCCATAATTTCTCTCCATTTCCAAGATTATAAAACATTTATTCTATAATGTCAAGATCTAATTTATATTTTGATAATATTCCTAATCAAAAAAGGAAAAACATATGTCTTCACATTCAAAATACTCAAAAAATATACCAACAAAAATGAAAGCTGTGATTATGACTGCCCATGGGGATTACGATAAGTTACAATTAAAAGAAGATTTTGATGTTCCATCAATAAAAGAAAATGAAGTTTTAATAGAAGTAAAAGCAGCTGGAGTTAACAATACAGACATAAATACAAGAATAGGCTGGTATGCAAAAAGTGAAGATTTAGAAAAATCATCTTGGAGTGGAAATAGTTTTAATTTTCCTCGTATTCAAGGGGCTGATGTATGTGGATATATTGTTAAAGTTGGATCAAATGTTGATAATAATAGAATAGGCCAAAGGGTAATAATAGCACCATCATTACAAAAAGTAAATGGAGTTAAACTTGAAAATCCATGGTACTTTGGAAGTGAATGTGATGGTGGTTTTGCACAATACACAAAAGTATCAAATGAATATGCATTTGAAATAAAAAGTGATTACACAAATGAAGAATTAGCTTCATTTCCTTGTTCTTATTCAACTTCTGAAAACTTATTAACAAGAGCGAATGTTAAAAAAGGTGACACAGTTTTAGTTTCAGGGGCCTCAGGTGGTGTTGGTAGTGCTAGCATTCAACTAGCAATTGCAAGGGGTGCTAGTGTTATAGCTATAACTTCACCAGCAAAATTTGAAGAAATCAAAAAAATAGGTGCTAAAAAAGTTGTATCAAGAGATGATGATTTAATTGAAGTCTTAGGAACTAATAGTGTTGATGTGGTAGTTGATTTAGTTGCAGGTGAAAAATGGCCACAGTTTTTAGAGGTACTTAAACCTAAAGGAAGATATGCAGTTTCAGGTGCAATTGCAGGACCCTTGGTTGAATTGGATGTTAGAACATTATATTTAAAAGATTTGACTTTTTTTGGGTGTACAGTTATTGAGCCTGAAGTATTTCCTAATTTAGTTAAAAGAATAGAAAATAATGAGATAAAACCTCTTTTAGCTAAGACCTTTGATTTAGAAGATATAGTTAAAGCACAAGAGGAATTTTTGACAAAAAAACACATAGGAAAGATTGTTTTAAAAGTATAAGCATATAAAATTTCTTGTTAAAGCATTTTTGACTACAATAGCACTAAAAATTAAAATAATTTATAAATTTTAGAAAATACTATTAAGGAAAAAAATGAAAGAAAAACCAGAAAATGCAATTGATGTATTAGTATTACTTGATGTTGGTGGACTTCAAGATGAAGAAAAAATGGAAAAATTTTTAAAAAGAAAAAGCTTTAAAGTTGTAGAAGGTGAAAAACATGTATATACATCATTTTCAACTACTACTCTTGTTACAACTAAGGCTTTTATATTAGAGATATTTAAAGAAGCACTACAAAAAGGTGGTTTTGAAAACGCTAACTTAGTATTTTTATTAAATGAAACTCCTTATCCACCTCACTATTTTGATAAAAGCACTGGTTTCTTTGAAGAAATTGATCAAAATACTCAAGACACACAAGATAATCAAGAAACTCAAAAAGATATATAGTGCAAAATATATACTCATTTTATAAGAACTTAAAAGAAGAAAAAAAACTAAAAGAATGTGAACTATTAATTGTAAATGACGACAAACAAGCACAAATAGCAAAAGATGTTTGTGCATTTTTCGGTCTTACACCTTATGTTTTAGCAGATTTTAGGGCTAACTATGGAGATGACTTAATGTCATTTTCAACAGAACTTCAAGATATTACAAAAGAACTTACTTCATACTATGCAAATAAAAAACAAAATAAAGTTTTAATTGCACCTGCACGAACCGTATCATTTACCTTACCAAAAGAAAAGTGTTTTGATAGTTTTAATATTGAGTTTGCAGGAACTGTAAATATTGATGAACTAAAGTCAAAGCTTTATAATTGGGGATACTATTTTGTAGATATTGTTACAAGTGAAGCTGAGGTTTCTATTAGGGGAGATATTATTGATATCTGTCCTTTAGGAAGTGAGTTTGGATATAGAGTAAGCCTTTTTGATGATGAAGTTGAAAGTATTAGAAAATTTGATATAGAAGATCAAAAATCTTTTAAAGATGAAATTGAAAGCTTTGCTATCACACCTGCTTTTTTAGCTTTAAGTGAAGAAGACTTTGAAACAATCAATGAAAAAGTTGATGCTGTTTCAAGTGATGCTTTTATAAAAGATATTCACTCTTTAGGATTTTGGTATTTAGATGAACTAGGTGAGTATTTACCCCATAGATTAAACTCATTTATTACACTTGAAGCATTAGATGAACTTGAAGAAGTCTATGTTTTTGAAGATAAAAGAATCCAAAGAGATAAGTTTTTAAGCTTACCTTCTATTAAAGCATCTAAAGATTATCAAGAAATTACACCTGCAAATATAAAAGACTTTTTAACTTTCCATGCTGATAAAAAAGTAACTATAATTAGTTCAAGTGAGGCTAAACTAAAAGCCAATGATTTTGATTTATCTAATCAAAATATAAAATACCTAATTAATGACTACATCATAAATGTTTTAGGTAAAGATGAAATTGTTTTTTCTTTAAATAAAGAAGTTAAAAAAAGAAGAAGAAAGAAAGTAAAACTAGTATTAGATGAACTTTTAGAAAATGATTTTGTAGTACATGAACAACATGGTATTGGTCAATATAAAGGTATTGAACCAATTAATGTAATGGGTGCAAAAAGAGATTTTGTAGTTGTTATGTATGCAGGTGAAGATAAACTTTTACTTCCTGTTGAAAACTTAGATTTAATTGATAGGTATGTGGCTGATGGTAGTTCTTATGCTGTTGTTGATAAGTTAGGAAAAGGAAGTTTTGCTAAGTTAAAAGATAGGGTAAAAGAAAAACTATTTGCAATTGCCAATGATATTATCAAAATAGCAGCAGCTAGAGAGCTTGTAAATGGTATTCAAATCAATACTAATAAAAGAGAATTATTAGAGTTTAAAAAAGATGCTGGCTTTGATTATACCAAAGATCAAGATAGAAGTATTAAAGAAATTTTTGCTGATTTAAGTAGTGGTCGAGTTATGGATAGACTTTTAAGTGGTGATGTTGGTTTTGGTAAAACAGAAGTTGCTATGAATGCTATGTTAGCTATTGTTTTAGATAATCATCAGTGTTTATTTGTGTGCCCAACTACACTCTTAGCTACACAACACTATCACGGTATTGCAAAAAGATTTGAAAAATATGGAATACGAGTAGCTAAACTTGATGGTAAAACTACAACAAAAGAAAAAAATCAAATCAAAAAAGAACTTCAAGATGGTACTTTAAAAGTAGTAATTGGTACGCACTCTTTACTTAAAATTAAAACAAATGATTTAGCTTTAGTTGTAATTGATGAAGAACATAAATTTGGTGTAAAACAAAAAGAGAAACTAAAAGAACTTAGGGAAGATGTGCATATTTTCTCAATGAGTGCAACTCCAATTCCTAGAACTCTTAATTTAGCCCTTAGTAAGCTAAAAGGAATGAGTTCATTACTAACTCCACCAAATGAAAGATTAGGTGTTAGAACTTACGTAAAAGAGTATGATGATAAACTTATTAAAGAGATAGTTTTAAGGGAAAAAAGAAGGGGTGGACAACTTTTCTATGTACATAATAATATTGCTTCAATAGAGAGTAAAAAAGCTGATATTCAAGAGATTATTCCTAATATTAAAGTTGAAGTTATTCATTCTAAAATTAAACCAGTTGATGCTGAAAAAATAATAGATGGCTTTGAAAATAAAGAGTTTGATATATTGTTAGCTACTAGTATAGTTGAATCAGGTTTGCACTTACCAAATGCTAACTCAATTATTATTGATGGGGCAGATAGGTTTGGAATAGCTGATTTACATCAATT
>JBDNBT010000108.1:0-5472 GCA_039767755.1 Sulfurovum sp. | reverse complement strand
TTCTATGTGCATAATAATATTGCTTCAATAGAAAATAAAAAAGCTGATATTCAAGAGATTATTCCTAATATTAAAGTTGAAGTTATTCACTCTAAAATTAAACCAGTTGATGCTGAAAAAATAATAGATGCCTTTGAAAATAAAGAGTTTGATATATTACTAGCTACTAGTATTGTTGAATCAGGATTGCACTTACCAAATGCTAACTCAATTATTATTGATGGGGCTGATAGATTTGGAATTGCTGATTTACATCAACTAAGAGGTAGAGTAGGAAGAAGTGATAAGGAAGGATTCTGTTATTATGTTGTTGAAGATAAAAGAAAAATCACAGACGATGCTATAAAAAGATTAGTAGCACTTGAATCAAATTCTTATTTAGGAAGTGGTACAGCTTTAGCCCACCAAGACTTAGAAATCAGAGGTGGTGGAAATATTGTAGGTGAAGCTCAAAGTGGTCATATCAAACAAATTGGATATGGACTTTATCTTAAAATGCTTGAAGATGCGTTGGCAAGTTTAAGTGGAGATACAAAACAAGAGCATAAAACTGTTGATATTAAATTAGCTATTTCTGCTTATATTAGTGATGATTATATTAAAGAAGATAGAGTAAGACTTGAATTATATAGAAGACTAAGTAAAGCAACTCAAAAAGATGAAGTATTTGAAATAGAAGAAGAAATGGAAGATAGATTTGGTAAGCCTGATGTTATTACAAAACAGTTTATTGAACTAATTATGATAAAAATATACGCTATGCAAAAGGATATTAAAACTATCGGTTCTTATGAAATGAATATTACATTTACTAAAAGTGATGATACTAAAGAGACTATTAAAAGTCCTAGTAAAGATGATGATGATATGATAGCTACAACTTTAAAATATCTAAGAAAATAAAAAATTTTATTTAAGTAAAAAGAGGTTGAATTAATGGAATTAAAAATAGCCAACACAGATGATATAAATGGAATTTTAAAACTTCATGGTAAATATCAAATTGATACCATAAGTGAAGATGATAAAAAAGATGGTTTTATAACAACTGCTTTTAGTAAAAATGAATTAAAAGAAATCATTGAAAAAGAGCAGGGTATTTTTTTAGCCATTGAAGATGGTGAAATCATAGCTTATGTGATGTCTGCTTCTTGGCAGTTTTGGTCTAAGTGGCCAATGTTTGCTTATATGATTGAAGACTTGCCAAAATTAAAATACTTAGGTTTAACATTAAGTGTGGATAACTCATATCAATATGGTCCTGTTTGTGTTGATAAAAAGTATAGAGGTAGTGGAGTTTTAGAAAAACTATTTGATTTTTCATTGGATAGTATGTGTAAAAAATATGAAGTATTAGTTACTTTTATAAATAAAATAAACCCACGTTCATATGAAGCACATACAAAGAAACTAGGTCTTGAAGTGATACAAGAATTTCAGTATAACAACAATAACTACTATGAACTTGTATATGATACATCAAAAAGAGTTAATCCATAAATTTCTGAAAATAACTTTGTTAATAATATGTTAATATGAAATTTAAGTAGGGTTAATATACAGAAATTATAATATTTTGATATAAAGCTAAAAAGATAATTTGTGTAAAAATATTAGACAAAAAATCTCATCACATAAAAGGTTCATATCACAAAAGTAGTGATAGAAAACAGTGTGAAATAAGGTAATAAGGAAAAATCTTGATACAAATAGCAATGGTTGAAGATGATGTTGAGTTAGCAGAAATGTTGACTCAATATCTCAAGAAATTTGACATAGAAGTTACAAATTATGAAGATCCATTTTTAGCTCTTTCAGGACTTAAAATCCATAAATATGATCTTATTATACTTGACTTAACTCTTCCAGGTATGGATGGACTTGATGTATGTGCAGAGATAGAAAAAAAGTTTGATATTCCTGTGATTATTTCAAGTGCAAGAAGTGATTTATCTGATAAAGTAAAAGCTTTAGATTTAGGTGCGGATGATTACTTACCTAAGCCTTATGATCCAAGAGAACTTGAAGTAAGAATAAAAACTATTTTAAGAAGATATAATAACAAAGAAAAAGAAGAAGAGGTTGATAAAGCAATAATTCTCAATGAAGAAAAAAGAGAGATTTATAAGAACAAAGAGCATATTAAATTTACTGCTGCTGAATATGAAGTTTTATCTTTACTTATAAAAAGAGAAGGTTTTGTTGTTTCAAGAGTTGAGATATTTGATAAAAGTGATTTGTTAAATCAAGATTATGATAATTCAGGTTCTTTAGCAGTAATCATAAACAGAATTCGTCATAAAATTGAAGAAAATCCAAAGCAACCAAAACATCTTTTAACTATTAGGGGAATGGGATATAAGTTTACACAATGAATAGACAATCGATTTTTTTTACTATAAGTGCTAGTTTTTTTATAACTTTATTATTAGTTATAATCAGTTTTTTTGTTCTAATGAGCCACAATTATAGTAAAAAACAATCAGAAATGTTTGAAAAGTATTTACCCGTAGCTAAAATGGTTATGAGAAAATACAATCAAAGTAAAGAATTCGATCAAGAGTTTAACAATAGTTTAAAAGATATTGAATACTCTTTGATAGAAAGTATAAAAGAAATAAATGCCATAACTTATAATCCAAAAACAAAATTATTATTAGATAAAAAAGATCCTAGAAAACAAGGTATATTTAGGATTTTATATTTAAATGATCATAACTACATTTACTTGAAAAATAAAAATAAAACATTTTTAATTAGAGATGATCACACTTTAAATACAAGTACTCATATTTATATAATTTTAGTGTTTGTAATTGTAATCTCCACAATTATCTTGCTTTATATAATCACATTAAAAAAACTAACACCACTTAGACTCTTAAAAAATAAAGTTAAAAATTTAGGTGATGAAGAATTTGATTTTGAGTATTGTAATCTTGAGGGAAGAGATGAGGTTACTTTACTTGCTTTGGAGTTTAAGAGTAGTGCCACTAAATTAAAAAACCTAAAAGAATCAAGAAATGTGTTTATTAGAAATATAATGCATGAATTAAAAACACCAATAACTAAGGGTAGATTTTTAACATCACTTGATCAGAATGAAATAAACAATGAAAAATTAAAATCAGTATTTAATAGACTTGAAGGACTGATAAACGAGTTTGCAACAATCGAAGAACTTATCTCATCCTCAAAAAACATAGATAAAAATAACTATTTTTTAGATGATATAGTTGATAATGCAATTGATATTTTAATGCTTGAAGAAGATCAAATAACTAAAAACTATGAAAACAAAAAGTTAAATGTAAACTACAAGCTTTTTTCAATTGCAATTAAAAACTTAATAGATAATGCCATTAAATATTCAAAAAATAGGCAAGTTATTATTTTAAATGATAATGAGAATATTGTTTTTAGAAATGAAGGAAAAAAGCTAGATTATGAACTTCATAATTACTTTGAACCATTTTTTAAGAATGAAGAAAAACCCAAAGACTCATTTGGCTTAGGATTATATATCACATATAATATTTTAAAAGCAAATAAATATGTACTTGAATATGAATATGAAAATGGTGTAAACATATTTACTGCAAAGAAACAACATGATTTATGATGTAGCTATTATAGGTGGTGGTGCTAGTGGACTAATGTTTGCAAGTTACCTAAATAAACGGAAATATAAAGATGTATGTATCTTAGAAACAAATACTAAACTAGCACAAAAACTAAAAGTATCAGGTGGTTCTAAATGCAATATCACAAATGATAAAATCACTGTAAAAAACTATTTAGGTGATGAAAGTTTAGTTGCAAATTTATTAAAAGAATACACAAATAAAGACTTATTAAATTACTTAAATAAAAATGGTGTATATCCAAAAATCAATCCAAAAATTGTAAAAGGTACATATTTTTGTAACTCTTCTCAAGATGTAATTGATATGTTTTCAAAAACAACAAGTCATATTAAAAAATTTTTAGATACTAAGGTTTTAGACTTAGACTATAAAAATGAGATATATGAAATAAAGACAAATAAGCAAAAAATATTAGCAAGAAAAGTTGTAGTTTCAAGTGGTGGATTATCATATCCAGCTTTAGGTGCATCTTCGGTAGCTTATGACATAGCTAAAAAGTATGGACATACAATCCAAAAGTGTGAGCCTGCATTAGTGGGTTATACGGTTCAAAAAGATCAGTTTTGGTTTAAAAAACTTGCTGGAGTATCTTTAACAGCAGATATTTATATAGATAAAAGAAAATTTGAAGGTTCATTTTTATTTGCACACAAAGGTTGTAGTGGACCGGTTGTTTTAACTTCATCGTTGTTTTGGCAAAAAGGTAAGATAGCAGTTGATTTTCTACCTAAAAAAAGTGTTGATAAACTTCTTGTAGGTAATAAGAATATTTCAACAGCATTACCTCTACCAAAAAGATTCATTATAGAATTTTTAGAGAGTATTAACTTAAGTGATAAATCTATAAGTAAACTAACAATTGAAGAAAGAGAAAAACTAAAAACATTAAATTATTATGAATTCGCTCCGGCTGGGAATTTTGGTTATACAAAAGCTGAAGTTACAAAAGGTGGAATAAGTACTAATGAAATATCTCATAAGACATTTGAAAGTAAATTACAAAAAAATTTATATTTTATTGGAGAATGTTTAGATATTACAGGGCAACTTGGAGGGTTTAACTTTCAAATTGTTTTTGCTCAGAGTTATAAATGTGCTATAAGTTTATAAAGTAATTACTAGTATTCTTGATATTTTTTAGTTAAAGCATTTAATAATCAAAATGGTGCTATTTTAAAGAATAAATTACTAGTGTATAAAGATGAAGGAATAAGTTGAGAGTAGCTTTTATAGGTGATATTGTAGGAAGACCTGGAAGAAAAATAATCAAAGAGAATTTATCAAAAATAAAAGATGACTTTGATGTAGATTTTGTTATTGCAAATGGTGAAAATGCAAGTCATGGATTTGGTTTAACTATTAAAAATTGTGATGAGTTATTAAAGTGTGGAATTGACTGTATTACAGGTGGAAATCATACATTTGATAAGAAAAAAGATATGTTTGTTTTACTTGAAACTAAACCTGTACTAAGACCTGATAATTATCCAAAAGGTGTTGTTGGTAGTGGTGTTAGAGTTTTTGATGTTGAACTAAAAGATGGAAGTATTGAAAAAATTGCAGTGCTAAATTTGATGGGTCAATTTACAATGCCAACTTGTGAAAATCCTTTTAATTGGGGATTAGATGTAATTGAAAAACTAAAGAACGATGGCATAAAAAATATTTTTGTAGATTTTCATGCAGAAGCAACTAGTGAAAAAAGAACTGCATTTATGATGTTTAAAGACAATATATCCGCTTTATGTGGTACACATACCCATGTTTCTACTGATGATTTACAAATAGTAGATGGATGTGCTTACTTAACTGATATTGGATTAAC
>JBDNBT010000107.1:0-25875 GCA_039767755.1 Sulfurovum sp. | reverse complement strand
CTTTTGAATAGATTAACTGATAAATATACACTATTTTAATACTAAAAGTATTAGTTATGTGTTAATATTTATTTACTAACTAAAGGATACTTACAAATATGAAATCTCTAATAATAATAGCACACGGTAGTAAAGTCAAGCAATCAAATGACGAAATAATTAATATAAGTGAGAACATTTCAAACATAATTGATAAAACTACTTATGATAAAGTTGAATATGCATTTTTAGAATTAACTACACCTAGTTTAGAAGATACACTAATTAAATGTATAGAAAATAATTCAACACAAATTACTATTTTCCCCTATTTTCTAGCAGCTGGTAAACATGTTAAAGCTGATATTCCAGAAATTGTAAATATTTTTAAAGGTAAATATTCTAATATTGATTTTAAAGTTTTACCACATTTTGGAAAATGTGTAGGAATTGAAGACTTAATACTAGCTAATAGTTAGTATTAAATCATATATATGTAATTCTTTTTACCAAAAACTTTGCGTTAAATCTTCACTTTCATCACTAAACTCTAAATAGATATCTTCATTGTAATCTTTGTATAAGTGATATTCCCCTATTGAAAAGGATTCTTGTATGTTTCTTTTATTTAAATATATTTCTTCTGGTTCACTTAAAGAGGATAAATAGTACTCTACCATCGAAGGAGCCATACTATCTATACATATACCTAAAGATGAAAAATCTTCAGCATCGAAAGTATTATACAAAGTCTCTTTATTTAATAGTGTTATCAAGTTTATTTACTCTTTAAATTGGTCTATTTTTTATTCATTCCATTTAATAATGATGCCATTCTGTTTAAATCTAGTTTTGAATTATCAGAACGATCTTGGTTTGTAGAGGTATTATCTATTTTATTTTCTTCTGTAGTAGAGAAACTAGAATTGTAATTGTTACTGCTATTACCAAAAGAACTATAAGAATTATAATTTGATGATTTATTGTCATCATAAGAATCATCACTAACTGATATTAATGTATCTTCATCTTTTGTTGTTTCATCGTTAAGGCTATCTTCTTCAGTATCTAATAAAGAATGAGTAGAATCAATTTTAGATTCACCCTCTTCTTCTAAAATCTTATTTGTAGCACTTAAGTTGTTTTGTACCGCTGACTCTGAAGAGCTATTTGAAGTAGTATTTGATTTTCTTCCTAATAAGTTTTCAATTTTTCCAAGCATATTAGTAATACTTGAACCGTCTTCTTTTTTATTCTGATTAAGATCACTTAATTCTAACTCTAATACTTCGTTGTTTGTTTCTAAATCATCTACTTTAGACTCTAAAGTTTCAATTTCACTTTCTAAGTTATCAATAGTCTTGTTTAATCCGTTATTTTCTTCTTGTAATTCTTCATATGCTTTAATTAATTTACTTAAAGCTTCATTTAGTTTTGCAATAGTTTCAGCGTTTGACATGGTAAAAAATATCCTTATTTAAATATTATAAATTGTAGAATAGAATTATTGCGTAATTTAGCTAATAATTCCATCAATTTTTAATAAAGAATCAACACTTGGTTTTCTATTTGCAAATTCCATAAATAAGTCATCCATATTTTTAGAACCACCTTGAGATAATACAACATCTCTGTACTTCATTCCTAACTCTTTATTGAATATATTTCCAGAGTCTATAAACATATAGAAAGCATCAGCACTTAGTACTTCAGCCCACTTATATGAGTAGTATCCAGCTGCATATCCACCTGCAAATATGTGTGCAAAACCATTTTGAAACTTGTTATAAGATGGTGGAGTCATTGGTGAAAATTCTTGCCTGATTCCATCAAGTAAATTTTGAACTTCTTCATCTGAATTGTATAACTTTTGATGTAGTTTAAAATCAAACAGTGCAAATTCTATTTGTCTAACTGTTCCTAATGATGATTGGAAGTTTTTAGCTTTGATTATTTTATCTATTGCTTCATCACTTAAAGTCTCTTTTGTTTCATAATGTTTAGCAAATAGTTTTAATACTTCCTTGTCATAAGAAAAGTATTCTAAAAACTGTGATGGGAACTCAACTGTATCCCATGCAACTCCTGAAATACCACTTACAAATGGCTCATCAACTTTACTTAATAAATGGTGTAAAGCATGACCCATTTCATGGAATAATGTAACCACATCATCATGTCTTAATAAACTAGGGGTTTTATCTGTAGATTGAGGGAAATTACATACAATATAAGCAGTTGGTAAAGATGATTTATCACCCATATTATAATGTGAATGCCAGTTGTTCATCCAAGCACCACCTCTTTTTTCTTTTCTAGCCTCTAAATCTATATAAATTCTAGCAATTATTTTACCATCTTCATATATATCATACACATCTACTTTATCATCCCAAGAAGGGGCATTAGTTAACTTAAACTCAATATTAAACATTTGATTTAAGAAATCAAAGAAACCGTTTAAAACAGACTTCTGCTCAAAATATGGTCTAAAGAACTCTTGATCTAAATCATATTTAGCTTTTTTTAATTTTTCAGAGTAATAACTCATATCAAATGAATTAAAATCTTCAATTCCATCTTTAATAGCAAGTGCTTTAATCTCTTCTAATTCTTCTTTAGCTTTATTTTTAGCTTTTACAGCTATTTCTTCTAAGAAATTCACCACTTCGTTCTCATTATTAGCCATTTTTGTAGCTAAAGAATACTGTGAATAATTATCAAAGCCTAAAATTTTTACTTTTTCATTTTTGAGTTTTATTATTTCTAGTATTATCTCACTATTTTGAGGTGCTCTTGTGCAATATGCTTTATATATCTCTTCTCTTTTAGATCTATTAGTACCATAAGTGATATAAGCTAAATATGAAGGCATTTGTAATGTAAATTTATATTTAGTTTTACCGTCTTCTTCAAAACTAGCAAGTTCTAAATCTGATTTTGGTAATTCTTTTACATCTTCATAATCATTACAAATCATTTCAAAGTCATTTGTAGCATTTAATAAGTTTACTGAGAACTTATGAGATAACTCATTTAGTTTTAAATTTATATCTTCTAATCTTTTTTTATTTTCTGTATCTAAGTGTGAACCTGATAATTTAAAGTCTCTAATCTCATTTTCAAGTACTTTATTTTGTATAATACTTAATGTACTTTTTTCATTAGACTGTATAGTATTTAAAGCTAAATAAATATTATCATTTTGAGAAACGAAAGTTTCATACTTTGATAGGATAGGAAGACATTCTTCATATACTTTTGTTGTAATCTCAGAGTTTTTTACAGAGTCTATATGAAATACTGGTGTAATAAAATCTGATATCCTCTCCCCTATTTCTTGAAATGGGTGTACAAAGTTTTTATATGTTTTATTTTCTATTTTAAGAAGTTGTAAAATTTCTTCTTTACATACATCTAAAAGTTTTTCTAAATCATTTTTTGTATTTTCTAAATTTTCTATGTTAAATTCTTTAAACATTTTTATATATCCTTTTTTAATATTTGAATTGTAAAGTGAAGCCTCTATCAAAGTCTTCATAATCTTTGTAAAAACTGTAAGATTTTACACTAAAATCTTTAAAGTACTCTTCTAAAGGCTTTTTTTGGTCATAACCCATCTCACAAAGTAAATAGTTAATTTTCTTAGCATATGTGTCATCTATAATTCTTTTTAAGAGTTCATCTCCCATCTTACCACCAAATAGTGCATTAGATGGTTCATATTTAACATTTGAAGGAAGTTTATAATCATCTGCTATATATGGTGGATTTGAAATTGTCATAAAAATGTCATTAGAATCTACATCATTTATAGATTCATATAAATCACTTTTTATAAATGTGATTTTATCTTCAACCCCATGTTTCTCTGCATTTTGTTTTGCTAGATCAAGTGCTTTATCATTTATGTCAACAGCAATTATTTCTATAGTTTCAATTAATTTTGCAAGCATAACAGAAATTATTCCACTTCCTGTTCCTATTTCAAGTACTTTTACTTTAGATTCTTGTTTATTTGATTCTTTGTTTAAAATTTCAACTGCATTTTCAACTAGAAGTTCTGTTTCAGGTCTTGGAATTAAAACGCCTTCTTTTACGTTAAAGTTTTCACCATAAAATGTAGCCTTACTTATGATATATTCCATGGGAAAATTTGTAGCTCTTTTTTTAACTAATTTTTCAAGTTCTTTTTCTTGAGTAAACTCTTTATCATAATTTAAATGCAGCCATATTATATTTTTGTCTAATATATGCATTAGTAAAATCTCAACTTCTTTTGCAGGTATATGTGTAACTTCCCTTAAAAGATTTGTGTATTTCTTAACCGTTTGTTTTATAGTCATTTGTCTTCTTTTATTGTAATTATTTTAATCTATTATATATAAAGCTAATTCATCAGCTAATAAAAAATTCTTATTATACAATCTATCTTGTTTAATTTCTAATTTATCATCATCAATAAGTATATTAACCCTTGAAAGCTCTTCTTCATTAAACAAATCCATTGATACACCATTTGAACATCTAAAACCTAATAATATCTTTTCTACTTTTATATCATCTTCATTTATTTCTTCAAGTTCTATATCAAAAGGGTTTGCAACATAGTCTTCAATTACTTTTGTTGGATATCTTCTTTTTTTATCCCAATACCCAACAGAACCACTTCCTACACCTAAATACTCTTTATGTTCCCAATATCCATAATTGTGTTTTGACTCATAATCTTTTGAAATTGAAAAGTTTGATATTTCATATTGCTTAAATTTATTTTCTTCTATAAAATCAAACACTTTATAGGATAAATCCTCATCATCAATTTTCATTTTTGGATTATCAAAAAACTTAGTACCCTCTTCTATCATTAAAGAGTATGCACTTAAGTGAGTAATTGGTAAAGAAAAAGCAGTAGATAAGTCACTTTTTATCAAGTTTAAATCATCACCAGCAACACCATATATAATGTCACAATTAATTCCATTTTTAAATCCTACAATTGATGCATTTTTTATAGCTTCTATTGCACTTTTTGACTTATGTGATCTTCCTAATTTCTTTAATTTTTCATCATTGAAGCTTTGAACTCCAAAACTAACCCTATTTACACCTAATTTTTTCATACCATTTAGCCACTCTAAATTTGCAGAATTAGGGTTGGCTTCTGTTGTGATTTCAGCTTCATCTTTTAAATAAGGTTTAAATGTATTGAAAATCTCAATATACATTTCACTTTTTATAGTTGAAGGTGTACCTCCACCAATAAATACTGTATCAAACACTAAGCCTTGGGGCTTAACGTAGTTTTCTATTTCATATTCTAATTGTTTATTTAATGACCTCATATACTCATTTTTTAAATGAAATTTGTCTGTATATGAATTGAAAGCGCAATAAAAACACTTGCTGTCACAAAAGGGTATGTGAATGTATAAAAGCAATTTTTAATCCTATTTTAAATATAATCTTTGGCTAATTATAAGGGAAATTTTATTTATGACTGATAAAAATGAATCGATAAAGCATACTAGCACAAAAAACTATAGACCAAATGTAGCTGCAATTGTTCTTTCTTCAAGCTATCCTCACAAATGTGAAGTATTTATTGCCTGTAGAACAGACGTAGATAACGCATGGCAATTTCCACAAGGTGGAATTGATGAAGGTGAAACACCAAAAGAAGCTTTGTATAGAGAGTTAGAAGAAGAAATAGGAACTAAAGAGATTGAAATAATCGCTGAATATCCAAAATGGGTATCATATGAGTTTCCTCCAGCTATTGCTAAAAAAATGCAACCTTATGATGGACAAAGACAAAAATATTTTTTAGTAAAATTGAAAAAAGGTGCAAAGGTAAACATCCAAACAGAAATTCCTGAATTTAGTGAATTTAAGTTTGTACCAACATCAAATATTTATGATTATATTACTTTTTTCAAGAGAACTGTTTACAAGCAAGTACTGAAATATTTTAAAAGTGAAGGCTATATTTAAAGGATCAATTAACAAATGTTAAGAGTATTAAAATTCGGTGGTACAAGTGTAGGAACACTTGAAAGAATTCAAAATGTTGCTGAAATAATTAAAAAATTTAGAAACGAAGGTGATGATATTATCGCTGTAGTTTCAGCAATGAGTGGTGAAACAAATAAGTTAATTGAATACGCAGAAAGTTTTTCAAAAACTCCAAAGCATGATGAACTTGATATGTTATTAAGTTCAGGGGAAAGAGTTACTTCAGCACTATTATCAATTGCTTTAAATTCACAAGGATATCAAGCTACATCTATGAGTGGTAGACAAGCTGGTATTGTTACAGATAATGCACACACCAAAGCAAGAATTGAAGCTATCAATACAGATGGAATGAAAGATGCTATAAAAGATGGAAACATAATTATAGTAGCTGGTTTTCAAGGTATTTCTCAAGATACAGGAAGAGTTTCAACTTTAGGTAGAGGTGGTAGTGATTTAACTGCTGTTGCAATTGCTGGAGCTATTGAAGCTGACTTATGTGAAATTTACACAGATGTAGATGGAATATATACAACCGATCCTCGAATTGAACCAAAAGCAAAAAAACTAGACATGATCTCTTATGATGAGATGTTAGAGTTAGCTAGTTTAGGTGCAAAAGTATTACAGAATAGATCTGTTGAAATGGCAAAAAAATTAAATGTTAATCTAGTATCAAGAAGTAGCTTCACTCCTGATGTTGAAGGTACTTTAATTACAAAGGAAGAAAAAATTATGGAAAAACCAATAGTTAGTGGTATAGCTTTAGATAGAAGTCAAGTTAGAGTAGGAATGTATGGAGTAACTGATAGACCAGGTATTGCTTCAGCAATTTTCACAGCACTTGCGGATGCAAACATCAATGTAGATATGATTGTTCAAACTGTTGGTGTTGATGGTAAAACAGACCTTGACTTCACTATACCAACTTCTGATTGGGAGCCTTGTAAAAATGTAATGAACAGCTTTAAAGCTGATACTGAAAACATTGATTACAATGACAAGATTTGTAAAGTTTCTATTGTTGGAGTGGGAATGAAATCACATACAGGAGTAGCTTCTAAAGCATTCACAGCTTTAGGAAGTGAAAATATTAATATTAGAATTATTTCAACTTCAGAAATTAAAATTTCTATGATTATTGAAGAAAAATATGCAGAATTAGCTGTTAGAGCTTTACATGATGCATATGAATTGGATCAATAAGAGTGCAAGAGTTTTTAAACTGGACAGTTGATACAATCAGGGAAGATAAACTTATTTCTCCTTGGTTGGAAGAAAAGAAATTTGAATGGACTCCATTAGTATCTAAAAATATTCATAAGTTATTAGAAAAAAACCACTCAGTAATTATTATTACAGACAATGATAGAAAATGGTTTTTAGAATATATAATAAACAATATAAACTCAAAAAAATTAGGTAGACCATCTTTACCTTTTTATAATATTGAATCATTTATGAATAATTTTGATAAAGTTAAAAGTGATGAAGATATAGCTGAATTAAGGGATATGTTTAATATTTCATTTCCTAATGGATACAGTTTTTGGTATATAGGAAGAAGTCAAGATACAAGAGCAACCATTCCAAAAGTATCAAAAAATTCATTTTTATGGTTATTTGATGAGCAATCAACAGATGCTTTTAACTTATCATCAAGTGATGAAGCTTTAGATATGAAGCTTTTACAAATGTTTAGGTTATACAACAAAACTATTAGTGCTGTTTTATTTGCAGAAACTAGTGTACATAACTAAGAGATAAAATGAAAATAGAAAATTCTACCATTTTAATTGTAGATGATATACAGGGAAAACTTGATGAGTTAGTTAAGTTTTATTCTGTACATGATGTTAGAATTATCAAAAATGAAGAAAAAGATGAGTTTTTAGTTGCTCAAGCTAATGAGGCTATAAAAGAAGCATATATATCTTCAAAAACTGTAAAATATCTTTTTTTATGTGGAACTACATTTAGAACTGAAGCTCAAAATTCTTTACTAAAACTTTTTGAAGAACCTCCTAGAAATATTGTATTTATTATACTAACTACTTCTAAGTCTTCAATTTTACCTACTATTTATTCAAGAATTTCATATAAAAATCTTAGAAAGAACAACTTTACAAAATCTATGGATATGGACTTTAAAAGATTAGATTTAAAAGATATATATTCATTTTTAAAACAAAATCAAAGAATTTCAAAAAATGAAGCTAAAGAATTAGTTGAAACTATTTTATTTACACTTAGAAATCAAAATATAAAACTAAACACAAAGCAACTTGATTTTTTTGATAGATCATTAAAATTACTTGAGTTAAATTCTAAACCTATAAATATATTAACTACCCTACTCTTATCACTACATCAATTTAAACTTTAAAAGGTATATAATGAAAAATAGCGAAAACTTTAATGTAGATATGTACAAAATCAATATTAATGATGCTAAAAAAGTTATAGATGAACTTGGATGTGATAAGGGTGGAATAAAAATTCTAGCTAGTAAAACAAAAACACATACACTGTTTATAAAAAATCTTCACGTAGGCGCTGCAAATATTTTAAAACAAGATGCCTTATCTATTGGAGCTGATTTAGCAGTTCCTACAGGTGTTATTGTTGCACAAGATGAATATGTGGATGCTATATTAATTGGTTCTACAAAACACCTTGAAACACTAGCAAGAAAAGAGCTTTCTCAACCATACGGTTTAAAACAAGTTGCTAAGAAAATAAAAGAATTTATAAATCAAAAGTTATATACAACAAAAATAATGGGCGTTTTAAATGCAAATGCTGATTCTTTCTATAAAGATAGTAGGTTTGACAATACGCAAGCCTCTATAAAAATAGAACAAATGATTGATGATGGTGCTAATATTATTGATATTGGAGCAGTTTCAAGTAAACCTGGAAGCACACCTGTTAGTGCAGAAGTTGAACTTGAAAGAATACAAGACATTATAAATACAATTTACACTAATAAATACTATGATAAAGTTGATTTTTCAATAGACTCTTATGAGCCTTTAGTTATCGACTTTGCTTTAAACAATGGATTTAAAATAGTAAATGACATTACAGGATTAGCAAATGATGAAGTTTGTAAAGTAAGTGCTAAATACGATGCTAGTGTAGTAATTATGCATATGCAAAATGACCCACGAACTATGCAAGATAATCCTGTATATGACAATGTTATTTTAGATATTGACGAATATTTTAAAAATCAAATAAGCAAAGCAAATAGTTTTGGCATTAATAATATCATTTTAGATGTGGGTATAGGTTTTGGTAAAACTTTAACTCATAATTTAGATCTACTTAACAACTTAGAGCATTTTAAACATTTAGGATGTGAACTTCTAATTGGAGCAAGTAGAAAATCATTAATTGATAAAATCTATCCATGTAATATTGAAGAAAGATTACCAGGAACTTTAGCTATACATTTAAAATCTATAGAAAAAGGGGCATCAATAGTTAGATGCCACGATGTAAAAGAACACAAACAAGCTATTAGTGTTCTTGAAGCTATAAATAGTATTAACTAAAGAATTTCATGTAAAGAGTTGGCTTTATACATCCATTCTTTTAGTTCTTCATATTTTTCTTCTTCAACCATTTTTCTTACTTTTGCCATTTGTTGGTCAAATAAATCAATAGAATCTAAAAGATTGTCTTTATTTTGTCTAAAAATATCAGTCCACATATCAGGACTTGATTTTGCTATTCTACTCATATCTTTAAATCCACCTGCAGCTAAAGCTATGATAGACCTAGGATCTTCATGTCCCATAACTGTATTTGCTAAAGAATAAGAAATTGCATGAGGTAAATGAGACATATAACATGCGTGAATATCATGCTCTTTTGAATTCATAAATACTAATCTCATTCCAATATCTTGAAATATTTTGATTGCTCTGTTTTTATGAACTTCATCATTTTCTTCTAAATCACATAAAACAACAGTTTTACCTTCGTATAAACTATCAATAGCAGCTTTTGGTCCAAACTTTTCACTACCACACATAGGATGTGCAGCTACAAAATTTGATCTGATGTTTGAAGGTATGTTTTTAACAATAAACTCTTTTGTTGAGCCTAAGTCCATAATTGTAGTTTCATCTTTTATATCTAATAGGTCTGGTAAGAAAGATATAATATTATCAACAGGAATAGCTAAGATTATTACATCTGATTTTTCTTTTAGTGCTTTTATATCTACTAGTTCGTCAACTAAATTTAATTCTAAAATTTCTTTTTTAGATTTCTCACTTCTAGCATAACCATATACATTTTTAGCAATGCCATATTTTTTTACTGCTTTTGCTAATGATCCACCCATTAATCCTAGTCCAACAATACCTATATTCAATATTATACCTTTAGATTTTTGATAAATTATATCTTAATATATATGATAAATACATTTAGATAGTTGTGATGTTAGTTTTGATAGTAAAGAATATGTTTAATGAAAAAATCAAAGTTATTATTAAAACTATTGTAAAACATCTAGTTTAAATTAACTTTGATTTAAAATTTATAGTTATTATAAGTTACAAGAGAAAGATCATTTCTTTAATTGTTCATATAATTCAATGATAGTTTCCATAAAATGTTCATTATGGTTTGGAGCTTTGGCAACTCTATAATCTTTGATTCCTAATTCATCTGCAACTTCTTTGTATTCTATATCAAGTTCACATTCAGTCTCTGAATTATCAACAGTAAATGAAATAGGATATATAATTACTTTAGATTCAATTTCTTTTAGTTTATCATCTAAGTATGGTCTTAACCACTCTAATGGCCCAAGTCTTGATTGATAAGCAACATGAATCTTTTTAAATTCTATACCTTGTTTCTGTAGCTCTTTTTTTGCTGCTTCTACATTTGCTAAAATATGTTTTTGGTAAGGATCACCTTTGTCTACGACTCTTTGAGGTAATCCATGTCCCGAGAAGATTAATTCAAAATCTTTTGAATCTTCACCTTCTTTGATTGTTTGTTTAATTCTTTCTACAATTGCTTTATTATAGTTTTCATTTTCATAAAACGAGTCCAGTGTTTTAATCTTTTTTTCATCTATCTTATATTTTTTCGCATATTTGTACACATCTTCAATAGAAGATCTTGTTGTAGTTTTAGAATAATGTGGATATAAAGGAATAGCAAAAATTTCATCATAATCTTTTACTTTTTCCATTACTTCACTAGCAAATGGTGGAGTATATCTCATTACATGGAACACATCAGCGTCATTAATAACTCTGTTAAGTCTTCTAACTAATCTTTTAGTGTGTCCAACTATCGGTGACATTCCACCTAATAAACTGTAGTTTTCTTGAGCTTCGCCCAATCTTTTAGAAGTAATTAACCAAGCTATCATAGCTCTAATAGGTTGCGGAGCTCCAATGATGTATTTGTCATTAAACATATTATTTAAAAAAACTTTAACTTCATCTAGGTTATTTGGACCACCCATATTCATTAAAACTATTGCTTTTTTCACTTGTTTTTCCTTACTTTTCTAAAATTATTTTTGTTTGAGTATGTCTAAAATTAAACATTTTCTCTAAGTCTTTTTTTATTAATGGTTCTATTAATTTACCAATAAATCCAAATGGCATTTCAAAATTTATAATATCGATTAGTTGTGTTTTGCCATCTACATTCTCAAATCTGTGTTCGTGAACCCATGATTTGAAGGGTGATTTTAACGCTTTATCTACCAAAATATTTGGTCTATCTAGTTTCTCTATTTCGATTTTCCAGTATGTGGGTACAAAATATTTAGTACTGATTATTTCTAAGATAGCTGATTGTTTTGGTGTAAAGTTGTGTGTTAATAAATTTAACTTAATGTCTTTTGGAGTGATTTGAGTTAAATTCTGTGTGTTTAAATGAAAATCGAATAGTTGTTCAATACTACAGTTTATAAATGATTTTTTTATAAATGTTACCATAGAAACAATCCTTTCCTAAATATTTTATACCCTCATATTTTAGGGAATAGGACTGTTTTTTAATAGATATTAAATGTTAGTTTATAAACTTCTTTTTTCTATATATTCTCTGAACTCTTTTGCACCATCTTTTGAAGAAGTTACAATGTCAGAAATACCATCAAAACTTATTTGTAGTTTTGATTGCTCTACGCTTTTCATAGACTTTATTCTATCTACATTAACTATATATGATCTGTGAATTCTAAAGAAATTTTTTCCACCTAGTAAAGTTTCTAAGTCCCCTATTTTTCTTCTTACATATACATCTGTTTCTCTAATCTTTATGATTACTTCATCTAAATCAGCTTTAATGTAGAATATATCGTCAATATCAATTAGGTAGAGTTTATCACCTCTTTTACCAACAATTTTCTTACTATCTAAACTAGATTTACCATAATCAGTAACTTTAAGCACAATCTTTTGAAGTTCATCTGTGTTTACAGGTTTTAATAAATAAGCTAATCCACCTGATTTATATGCCTCAAGTGCATATTCTTCATATGCAGTTTGGAATACAATAAAAATATTACTTTTTAAGTTTAATATTGTGTCTGCTAATTCTAATCCTGTCATAGAAGGCATTTGAATATCTAAAAATGCAACATCATAACTATTTTTTGTTACACTTTTAATAGCATCCATTGGATTATCAAATGAAGTAATATTATCATAACCCAAATCATTTAACAATCTTGTTAACCTACTTATTGCTAAACTTTCGTCATCTACTATTAATATTTTCAAAACTTATCCTTGTGTAATTTTATTATAAACATCATTCTATCATTCAATGTTTTGTATATTAAAGTCCCAACATTCTGGAATTTTAATCTTTTCGCAAGATTATTTAATCCTGTACCGTATTTCAACTCGTTTGAAATTTTACCATTGTTAGTAACTTCAATTGAATAATCATTTTCATTAAAATTTATATCTATTACTAAATCTTTACCTAAGTAACCATGTTTAATAGCATTTTCTACTAACAGTTGTATAGAAAATTTTGGCATCATTATATAAAAATGTTTAGTATCAATATTAATATTTAATTTGATTTTATCTGCAAATCTTATATTCTCTATACTAACATAAGTTTTTAGCATATTAACCTCATTTTCTAAGGTAATTAAACTATCTTTATAAATAGCATTTCTTAGAAAGTCAGATATATTTAAAACAGCTTTTTCAGCTTTGCTTTGATCAACATAAATTAACTCTGATACTGAGTTTAAAGCATTAAACAAAAAATGAGGATTTAATTCATTTTCTAAGGCTTTTATTTTTGATTCAAGCACATCTGATTTTATTGATTCATTTTTGTGTTTCATTGCAATAAATTGATGTAGAATCAATCCTATCAAAAAAGTTAGAAAACCTATAGTCACTGAAATATATATCCAATATGGATCTAGAAGTTTTATAACTCTTATACCATCGAATAATGAAAACAATAAATATGAAAAAGTAAATCCTAAACTACCTGAGCAAAAAGAAAACACAAAACTAATTAAATACCAAAACTTCTTATCCACATGAGGTAGTATATAATTATTTGATAAGTTTATGAGAAAGAATGCAAATAGTGAAACACTAACAGCTGTAAAAATAGAAAAGTAAATCGTTTGAGCTTGCTTTAATTCGACAGAAAGAAAGTAAAAAAATATAGATATTAAAAAGCCAAATAATGCTCCTATTAATATAATATATAACCAATCTTTTGAAGAAATTTTTAACTCTACACTAACCATTAAACACCTTATCTAGTACATTAACACCAATAGCTACTCCAGGCCAACCTTGACCTGCAAAAACTGTATCACCCACATTGTATAAACCTTCAAATGGTGTCTTTGCACTTGGAAGTTGCATGACATTTGAAAAGTTTATTGCTTTACCACCACAATTTATTCTATTGATATAGTTATTAAAAGTACTTGAAGTGCCACTAAAACTAAGAACAACTTCTTCATCTTTAAGATTTAGACTCTCTTTTAACTCTTTTAATATCTCATTTGTAGTAATTTCTTTTTGTTTTTCATATTCTTCAATATTTGTTTGCTTTAATTTATTCCACATTTTAGCATTTGTATGTGTTGAAACTGTTACACTTATACCTTTTTTACTAAGAAGTTCATCATCTCTTTTAGCTAAAGATATAAAAAATGAACTTGAAATACAATTTGTAATATTTTTTTCAAGTAATATTTGATAGTGATTTAAAAACTCTTGTTTAGAGTCTATTACTAAATAAACAACAAAAGCACTTTGATCACTAAAGTAAAATTGGTCATAGTAATCTATAATCTTTTTATCATCAAAAAGCTTTTTTGAGTCAAATACAGTAGAATTTAAAATAACATTCTTGGCAAAGTATTTATCCTTTGAACTTTCAAGCTCAAAACCTTCATCTTTTTTCGTTATTTTTATTATTTGCTCTTTCATTTTTACATCTACATCTTTTAGTAACTCATCAAAGATATTTCCCATTCCTTTATTTGCATAAAAAACATCATGAAAAGGATATGCTAAACCTAAAGACATTGAAAGCAATGTTGCATTTTTTGATGTGGTTTGAAGTGTGATTAAAAGTTGAGCATCTATAAATGCTCTGTACTCTTTTGATATATTTGGTAAAGTAGAGTCAATGAATCTTTCTGCACTTATTAAAATATCAGTACCAAAAGTAGTTAAAAGTTCAAACATAAAACTAGCTGTATTTTTATAAGCTTTTAAACTATATTTTGAAAAATATACTTTTTTTAGTTTCCAAAATTTCTCATCAATTTCTTTTATTTTTTTCCAAAATTTATAATTATTCTTATGATAATATACATCATTTAAATTTACTAAAAAAGTGTCAAAATCTTTGATTCTATCTACAACTTTTCCATTTTGAATAGTTCTAAAAGCAATTTCACTTTTTGTTATATTTGGTACAAAGCCAACTTTATCAAACATATTTTTTAAAACATGTCCCTCTTCATATCCTACAAATGTTGTTGCACCTGAATTGAAATGATGGCCATATCTTTTAAAAGTACTTGCACAACCACCTAAATTACCATCTTTTTCAAATAATACTAAATTTTTATCATTGTTAAGTTTAGCGAATAAGCTTCCACCTATTCCACTACCGACAACTGCTATATCAATTTTTTTCATTATTAGCTCTTTTAAACTCCTCAATAGCTCTTTTTCGAGAAAAATCTATTGATACTACTTGCTTTGGATAATCTAAAAACATATCGTTTTGTAGGGCATTTTCTGTGTGAAAAAGCTTCGCATCAACATCTTTTAGTTTTGGAATAACAGATTTTATAAAAATCCCATCTTTATCAAATTTTTTTGATTGTAAATAAGGATTAAAAACCCTAAAGTAAGGCACACTATCAGCACCAGTACTTGCAGCCCATTGCCATGAGCCTATATTTGAACTTGCTTCATAATCAAGTAGTTTTAAAGCAAAATATTTCTCACCCCATTTCCAATCAATCAATAAGTTCTTTGTCAAATATGAAGCTACAATCATTCTTAATCTGTTATGCATCATTCCCGTTTCATTAAACTTTATCATTGCTGCATCTATTAAAGGTACACCTGTTTTTCCATCGCACCAAGCTTTAAAGTCATCTTCATTTTTGTTCCAATTAACCTCTATACCATTTAAGTTTTGTGATTCACATCTTGGAAAGTGATATAAAATATAGTTATAAAATTCTCTCCAAAAAAGTTCTCTCACAAAAAACTCTTTTTCTTCGTTACTAACTTTGAATTTCTTAACTATATTAAAGGCTATTACAGGACTAATTAATCCAAATCTTAAATGTACACCTAAACTAGAAGTGTTATCTTGATAAAAGAAATCTCTACCTTCTGTGTAGTTTGATATTTTTGATTTAAAATCTTCTAAAACCTCATAGGCACTTTTCTTTAAAAAATCAGGTAATGTTGCTGTTTTAAAATCTATATCTTCAAGCTTTAACATAGAAGTGAAATCATAATTCACTAATTTTAAGTTTTTGATATTTTCACTAGAATTATGTTCTTGTAAACCATCAGCTTCCCATAAAAACCTCAAGTTTTTATAAAATGGAGTAAATACTCTATATGGTGTACCATCTGCTTTTAATCCATCATTTGGGTGAATTAAATATGAATCATAATACCTCTTAAATGGAATTATCTCTTCTATTTCTTCATCTCTAGATTTTGCATAATCTTCAAAATCAACCGATGCTAAAACTTCATCAAATCCTTTTGAAGAGAGTTTTTTAAATATATCTTTTGGTTTACCATGAAATACTTCTAGATTTAAACCTAAAGCTTTTAAATCTTCTTTTAGATTTTTAACACTTTCATATAAAAAATTTACTCTTTTATCATCTTTATGAAAGTTCTTTAAGATGTCTTCATCAAAAATAAATATTGGTAATACTTCATCTTTAGCATTGGCTAAAATAGCATTATCTCTTATTCTTAAATCTCTTCTAAACCATAATATTTGTTTCATTATTTGTAAGCCTTAATATCCGATCTTAAAGCAAATTCACTTGGATATGGATTTAAAAACTTTTGTGTTTTTAAATACTCAACATCAAATCTTTTCACATAAATATTAATGATCTTCACAACAGCAATTAATGGTATAATTTTTTCTTTATATTCGTTTAGAGTTTCTAAGATCACTTCTTTTTCTTCATTTGAAATTAGTTTTTTAAAGTAACCAAATATATGTTGTAATACATTATATGTTTTTGCAACGCTACCTTTTTTATTTATTGCTATTAAAAATTCTTGTCTGTATTGAATTAAAATATCTTCAATCGACTTATTATCATGATTAGCTACAAGGTTTCCTAATATTTTGTATGATAATTCACTTTTTGCCATAATTAAATACTTGTATTTTGTATGAAATTGTACTAAGTCTTTATATGAAGGATTTGTAGCAATCATTTCATGTAAGTCAGCATATGCATATACTTGCATTAAAAAGTTTTCTCTAAGCCATGCATCATTTAATCTACCCTCTTCTTCTATTGGAAGATATGGATATTTTTCTTGTAATTTTTTTGCAAATATACCTACACCTTTATTTTCACTTGGAGCTTTTACTTCTTTATAAACTTTTACTCTAGCAAGACCACATGTTGGAGAACCTGATTTTAAAATAAAACCTGATAATCCATAGGTTTCAATTTCATCAGAAATATCATCACATACATTTTCTAAAGGTTCAGTCATATCAACTTTTGCCCTCGATGTAACTACTTTTATATTTTCATTTTCATCTGATACTAATCTAATTGTATCTCTTGGTGTTCCCCAAATTTGATGCTCAGGACAAAATGGTACAAAGTTAAAATAGTTCATTAATTTGTTTACTATAAATTTATCTTTATTGTTAGCACCATCGTATCTAACAGTATTTCCTAATAAGCACGAAGAAGTTCCTATATTAATCATTACACATCCTTTTTTACACACACGATTTGAATTATTTTATCATCAAATGCAATATGTTTGTAGCTATAAATGTACGTTTGATTATGTTTATTAAATTTTAGATATAATCACGAATATTAAATACAAGGAATAAACAATCAAAACTTTTAATTCTGAAAAAATCAATGATGACATTATTAAAGCTCTAGTTGATTTATATTATGAAACTCCTACTGAAATACAACAAAAAGTAATTCCAATAGCCTTAAAAGGAAAAGATATTTTAGGAACAGCACAAAGTGGTTCTGGTAAAACTGCTGCATTTTTAATTCCTATTTTAGAAGAATTATCTAAAAAAACAGTAAATGCAAATCCTCTTAAAGTAGTTATTTTAACTCCTACAAGAGAATTAGCAAAACAAATTTTAAAAGCAATTGATGATTACAGTAAGTACTTAATAAACATCAAAAGAGCAGTTGTTTTTGGTGGAGTATCTGCAAAAGATCAAATTAGAAAATTTGACAATGGTGTAGATATTGTGGTTGCTACGCCAGGAAGATTAAATGAACACATAAGAAATAATACTATTAATATGGCTGCAGTAAGTACTTTAGTTGTAGATGAAGTTGACACTATGCTTGCAATGGGATTCTTGGAAGATATCGAAAAGATATTTGCTAAAGCACATCCAAAGAGACAAATTTTAATGTTTAGTGCTACTTTAAATCAAAACGTTAAAAGATTAGCAAAAGAGTTTTTAGATAAACCTGCTGTTGTAGAAGTGGTTGATCAAAGAAGTAGTGTTGATCTAATAAATCAACAAATTGTTTTAGTTGACGATAAGAAAAAAGCTGAAGTATTATCATACTTAATTGGATCGAAAAACTATGAAAGTGTTTTAGTGTTTGTTAATACAAAAAAACAAGCTGATTTATTAGTAGAACATTTAGAATTAGATGGTTTAAAAGCTGCATGTATTCATGGTGATATCAGACAAACAGCTAGAGCTAAAGCTCTTAGAAAATTAAAAGAAAATCAAATTAAAGTACTAGTTGCAACTGATATTGCAGCACGTGGTATTGATATAGAAAAACTTCCTGTAGTTATTAATTATGCTTTACCTCAAAGTATAACTGACTATACACATAGAATTGGAAGAACAGGTAGAGCTGGTAATTTAGGTGAAGCTGTAACTTTACTATGTGTTAGAGATTATCCTATGATGGCTGCTATTGAAAAAGAACTTATTATTGAAATACCTAGGGAAACAATTGATGGTTTTGAACTTGAAGAGAAACAACCTAGAAAAGTAATACCTAAAGTTAAAGCACATGAGTTTAGAAAAAAGAACCATGAGAAAAAAGAACCACCAAAGAAAAAAACTAAGTTAACAACATTAAAAAAAAGAAAAACAACTAAAAGAGATGGTAGGACATCTAACAAAAAATAAAACAAACCATAGTAACACAAGACAATACAAGGAAACATTTTGGTTAAAAATTAACTAGAAAACATAATTTATAAAAAGTTTTTAAAAGCATCATTAGTAACTATTTTTTTAATAGAAGTAATGCTTTTAATTTAATACTTTTCAATAAACAATTATATTAGTAAGCAAAATATTAGTTCTATGCTTACAGAAGCTAGATTAAATTTATAGGAAATTACTAAATCTGAATCTAAAAACATAAATCTTCAACTTAATGAAGTATCAAAATATGCAACTATCTTACAAAAAGAGCAAGAATTTTTCTTTGAAATTAATGACGCTTTTTCATTACCTAATGGTAAAGTTGAATTTGATTATTCTAAAGAGAATGTATTTTTCAAAACTACAAAAATAGGTTCAAGTGTTTATTATGCTAATACTACGAAAATTGGTACAAAAGAATACAACAAAGCTTTAAAAACAGAATTTATGGGTGTAAGCTTTAAAAATATCGTTGATACAAGTGATAATATAATGGCTATTTACTTCAATAGTAGGGATGATATGAATAGACTTTATTGCTAAAGCAAATAATGAAATAGTTAGATTAAACAATGACTTCCAAGATACAAATAAAAAACTTGATAAACTTAATAGAAACCTTCAAGAAGCTATTGATGAAGAAGTTGAAAAGAATAGAAAAAAAGAAGCTATGCTTATTCAGCAAAGTAAAATGGCTGGTATAGGTGAAATGCTAAGTTCTATTATTCACCAATGGAAACAGCCTCTAAATATTATTAATGTAAGTTCATCTACATTAAGATTTTCTGTAGAAGTTGAACTTGCTACAAAAGAAGACACTATTAAATCTTTAAATCATATTGAAAAACAAATCACTCTTTTAAATGAAACAACAAATGAATTTAGAGACTTCTTTAAGCCAAAAGACAAAGAAGAGTTCTTAATTAATAACTCTACATCACTAATTAAGCAATTATATGCGAAAAAAGATATTGAGGTTAGAGTTAACTGTTTAAATGATAGTACTTGCCTAGCTTACAAAAATGAGCTACTTCAAGTTATTTTAAATATGTTAAACAACGCTAGAGATCAAATTGTAAGTACAGATACTAAGTTAAAGGTTATTGACTTAAACTACCCTTGTGATGAAGAGTTTGCAACAATTGAATTTAAAGATTATGCAGGTGGTATTAAAGATGAAGTATTACCAAGTATATTTGATGCATACTTTACAACTAAAGATAGTGATAAGGTTAATGGTATTCGATTATATATGTCTAAAACTATTGTTGAAAAATCTGGTGGGAAAATTGAAGTTTCTAACTTTAATGAAATAATCGAAAATGAGGACTATAGAGGCGCTTGCTTTAAAATATATATTCCGTTAAAACGATAAAACCAAATGAAACTATAAATAAAATATCAAATCTATTTCTAAAAGCTAAGGCTTTTAGAATATGGTTTTCATGAATATCCCTACTTCCAACACTTAAAAAAGGCTTTTTAGTAAGCTTTCCAAAATAAACCGTATCTCCACCTAATCTAGCATTTATACAAAATCCCATGGCACTTATAGGAAGGCCTGCATTTGGACTTTTGTGGAGTTTACCGTACCTGTTAAAGTTTTTTAAAGCACTTAATGAGAAAAATAAAATAGCTATTAGAAGTGCAGTTATTCTTGAGGGTATATAGTTTAATACATCATCTAATCTTGCACTAAACTTTCCATATTTTTCATATTTTTCATTTCTATACCCAACCATTGAATCTAATGTATTAACAGCCTTATATAAAAACGCTCCATAAATTCCAAAGCAAATTAAATAAAACAAAGGAGCTATAACTCCATCACTTAGGTTTTCTGCATAGGTTTCAACTGCTGCTTTATTTATGTCGCTTTTACTAAGGTTTTGCGTGTCCCTTGATACAAGATATTTAATTTTTGATGGTTCTTTTATAATCTCTTTTACAGCATCATATAGCATTTTTGAAGAGATACTAAATGAGCATAAAAAAGCTAGTACATAAACATTATCTACAAAATAATCTATGAAAGAACAAAGCATAAATGTCATAAAAAGTAAAGAAGTGGTAAGTACTATACCCCTATAAATAGAATTGCTATAAAACCTCTTTTCAAACCATTTTATATAATCTCCAATAAAGATAATAGGATGCTTAAAGGCTTTAATAAAGGTAAATTCACCAAAAACTCTATCTATTATATAAGAAAATAAAGCTAAATCAAAATACATATTAGAAACTTTTCAAGGCTTTTTTGAATAAGTCTAATTGGGGTATAGACTTAACAGCTATTCTTACATGGTATTTATTTAGATAATCAAAATTACTACAATCTCTTATTAGGATTTTGTGTTTTAACAATCTTTTTTGAAAGGCTTTAGCTGTTAGTTTTTTTAGTTCAACTAAGAAGAAGTTAGCGTCACTTTTGTGTATAAATTCTATGTGCTTTGAGTTTTGTAATATATTTTTTAAATAAGCTTTTGCTTTTTTATTTTCTTTAAGTGTTTTAGCTATGAACTTTTTATTTTCAATTATATCTTGTATATAAACCCTATCATAAATAGAAACTTTCCATAATGGCTCTTTATCTTTTATTTCTTTGATATTATGTTTATTTGAAATGATTACTCCAAATCTAACAGATGCACAAGAATAAACCTTTGTCATAGACTTTAAAATATACAAATTATCGTATGAGTTTATTTTGTTGGCATTTGTTTTGTACTTTGTAAAGTCTATAAATGATTCATCTATAAGTACTTTACACCCTTTTTTATTCCAATATTCAAGCTTTTTATCTAAATTATAGTGTATACCATCGGGAGTTGATGGATTTACAAATATAATAGTTGAACATTTTTTGATGTGTTCTTTTTCATTGACTTTATAAAATCTATTTATCAAAATTATATTTTTACCATATATCTTACATGCTTTTTTGTACTCTAAATAAGCAGGACTATAAATATAAACATTTTTACTTTTTGAATTTCTAATAAATGAAAAAATTGCACTACTTCCACCATTAAAAATCTCTAATTGATTTTTCTTAACACCATAGAACTTTGATAGTTTTTTATAAAAATCATCATAATTTTGATACTTAGATATATCTATGCTGTTTAAATCTGTTTTTATATGGGGTTTTATAAAGTTGATATTAGATGATAAATCAATTATCTCATCTTCTTTGCACTTTAACTTTAAAGCAAAAGCTTTTACATCCCCACCATGTTTAAAACTATTCATATAACTTATACCTTATAAATAAATATTTGTCCATAAGATCTTGATAATCTCTTTTAACTAATGCACGGGTAACCATATAATACAAACAAGCATATTTCACATACTCTAATAAGATATCTATTTTTATAGTCTGGTCATAGTTTAAAATAAGTATATTTATATCACTTAAAAACTTCTCTTTAGAATAATCACACCATGACATTGCAATTACTGCTAAATCAAATAAAAAGTCCCCTACACAAGCTTCACTAAAATCTATAACAGCTTCTAATTCATTGTTTTTAAATATGGCATTATCCACAAATAAATCCCCGTGAATTAAGCCATTGTTTTTAAAATCTATTTTTGATTTTGTAAATAGCTCATTAAATATTTCTATAAATTCTTTGTTTGAAGTTTGGTTTGAAACTTTTTTTACAAGTATTAAAAGATTGTTCTTAGAAAAAATATTTTCACTAGTGTTAGTTAAATGTATGCTTTTACTATGAAACTCTTTTATAAACAAAGCTATTTGTTTTAAATGATATTGTCTAATATCTTGTAAAACTTCACCTTCGCTTTTATAAAACAATAGTGCAGCTTTATTTTTAATATAAAAGATTTTATTTGTGTATAGTTTAGATATTTTTACGCTATTTGGTTTACTAATCTCATTAAGTTGATTATGTAGCTTTATTTCTTCTTCTATTTGTTTAGTGATGTTTTGTTCATATATTTTAAGTACATATTTATCATCACAAAAATAGACACTATCTGTTGCTCCATGGGTGCTTTTTCTTATATTTGAAAAGTGTATTTCATATTTAAATGCATCATTAATTTCATCTAAAGTAAAATTTGTTTTTACACCCAATCTAAAATAACCTCATCAAGTGATTTTTTATCTTCCCATTTAAGTTTTTCTAACTCAGGTTTATCATAAAACTTATCAACATACCCCAAAGCAAAATAGCCAACTAATTTATAATCATCTCTTTGCTTTTTATCAAGTCCTATTATCTTCTTTACTTTTTTAGCTTTAAGTATAGAAATCCAACCCATTCCAACATCCAAAGTCCTAGCTGTTAGCCACATATTTTGTATGGCACAAACAGTTGAGTATTCACCCATCTTTTTTTGACTGGTTTGACCTAATACATTTTTTTTAGGTTTTTTATATAAAACAGCAATATTTAAAGGTGCTTCTTTAATACCCTCTAATTTTAGTTTTTCATAATCTTTTGAGTCTTTAAATATCTTTTTTGCTTTGTAGTTTTCTTTTTGGAAGTTTTTGTGTATGTTTTGTTTAGTTTTTTCATTTTCAATTATTACAAATCGCCACGGTTGAGAAAAACCAACAGATGGTGCATAGTTTGCACTTAGTAGTATTTTATTTAATACTTCTTTTGGTATGTTTTTATTTAAAAATCTATTACCTCTAACATCACGTCTAGCTTTTATTATAGAAAATAGTGTTTCTCTTTGCTCTTGTGTAAATCTCACTTTAGATTATCTTTATATTGTAGTATTAGTTTTTGTATTAGTTTATATTGTGCAGTATTACATGAGTCTAATTCATCTATTAGATTTTCATACTTTTTATATGTAAGCCATACATTTTTACTATGCTCAATTCTATTCATATTTAAAAGCTCTAGTGTACCAATACCGTTTACAAAGGCTTTTAATATAAATGATTCTTCTCTAGTTCTTGTATCATTTTTATATACTCTCCATAAGTTTTCACAATCATCATGGGCTTTAATAAAGTTTTTGTTTAGAAGGTTTGATATAATACCGTCTAGTTCATCTTTTAAATTCATTTTGGGATTATATCTAAAATAGTTTTTTAAAAACTAATAGTATGTTGTATTTTTACTTTTCTTAATGGGTGATTTGATATTTTTGAGTATTGTACTCCATTTATATCAAAGTAGTTTTTATAGCCACTTATGATTTTTTCTTTTTTGTTGTGTTTTTTAGTTTCACATCTCGTTTCATATACTGTTTCATATTTTGGCTCATGTCTATGATAGTTTCTATTTTCTCTTGCACCATTTGCAACAGCAGCACCTAAAATACCACCAACAACTTTAGCAGCAGCTCTACCATTACCTTTTCCTATTTGATTTCCTATCACAACTCCAACAGTTGCTCCTATTAAAGTATCTACTCCTATGGAGTTATTAGAATATCTATTATTTGAATAATCACTTCTTGAGTTTATTCTTTTTTTTACAGGTACTTCATAACACTCTTTTACGTTTTTACTTACATAAGTGTATATAGGTTCACTATATGTTACTTTTTCATATGATGTTTGAGTTTCATAGTTTGCATATACACTACTTGTACTTAGTGCTAATATTAAAGTTGTGATTAAAGTTTTCATTTTAAACCCCTATTGTTTTTATATATTAGAAGTTTAAAATATATTTGTGTAGTAATTGTATATTGAACTATTTTAATTTATCAAATACTTTATAAGTATCCCAATAAGTATCTATAGCTTTTTTAAGTTCATCATCTTTTAGTTTGGATTGTTCTTTTATACCAAATCTTTTTATAAAAGCATTTGGCATTATAGTTGTGTCTTTATTTGGGTTTTTTAGATAATTATACAAAGAATCCTTTACATTCTTTTCACTGCTATACTTTAAAAGATATCTATAAAAGTATTTATCTATACTTACTATCATCTTATTATGACATTTCACGCAAGTTTGTTCATATGTTGAAGCACTTAATTGTGTACTTAATATAAGAGTAATAGTTGCTGTGAAGCTTAATAAGTGTTTTACCATGATACTTTAAACCTTGTACCTTCATTTAAATTTGAGTCTACATCTATTTTTAGATTATATTCTTTAGCTATTAAATATACTATATTAAGCCCTATTCCAAAACCACCTGCATTTGTATTAAATCTTGTATATCTTTTAAATAGGTACTCAAGATTTTCTTTAGATATTCCTATACCTGTATCTATTACTTCAAAGTAGTTTTCTTTTAGTATAACTTTTATTGTTCCATTTAATTTATTGTATTTAATAGCATTTGATAATAAGTTATCAATTAGTTTTGATATTTTCTTAGTGTCTGTTACTATGTAAACGCTTTCTTTAATATCTAATTCTATATTTATTTTTTTACTTTTAGCTAATGACTTAAAGTACTCTACTCTTGTAGTTATTATATTACTTAGGTTTAGCTTTTCATTTTGAGATATAAGTTTGTTTTTTAGGGTTAAAAAAGTAAGGTCTTCATATATATTAGAAATAGTTTTAGCCCCTATTTCTATTCTATTGATTTTTTTTACACTCTTTTCATCTAAAGAACTTTTATCTATCATTTCTATGTTTTGCATGATAGCACTTACAGGAGTATTTAGTTCATGGGTAGTATCTTTTATAAACCTATCAAGTAAATGAAGTGAATCTTTCATGGGCTTTAAAAAAAGCTTCGACATAAAATATCCAACTATACTCATAAATATAAACATTAAAGCTGAATAAATAGCTATATGTTTTAAAACTTTATCTTGCCATATATTATCATCAAGTATTTCTATTACTATATATTTTGCACCTAAATAATATGACTCAGGTTGATTTATAAAATGTATATAATTATTTGTAGTATAAGCAACTTCTCCAAACTCTATATCTTTTGAGTTTAAAGTTGAGAATATTAAAGTTTTATCACTAT
>JBDNBT010000106.1:0-15137 GCA_039767755.1 Sulfurovum sp. | reverse complement strand
CATGGATTTAAATATGATGTTGAAAACCAGTCAAAATACTTAAATGACATAATTGAAAGTAAATCAGATAGTGAACTATCAAATCTAAATATCAAAAAAGATAGGTTTGATACTATAAAAGAGGGTACATTTATCTTTAAAACTATACTTGAAGAACTAAATATAAAAAAGGTTATTACTTCTGGAGCTGGAGTTAGAGAAGGCGTATATCTAGATGATCTATTAAGAAATTCAAATGGAGTGTTTCCTGCTAATTTTAATGTAAGTGTAAGAAATTTACTTGACAGATTTGAAATAGATTCTAATCAAAGTAGTTACTTTGGGAATAATGCTAGAAAAATATTTGACGCATTAAAACCTTTGCACAAATTAGATGATGAATACAGAACTAAACTAGTAATAGCATCAAAACTTCATAGTATTGGTAATACACTTAACTTCTATAAATCAAATGACAATGCTTTTGATTTTATAATCAATGGGCTTAGTTATGATTTCTCACATAAAGATAGATTAATTATTGCTCATATTATAAAATTTTCTAAAAAGTCTTTACCAAAAGAGAAAAACTTAGGTATTTATGAAGATTTATTACCTTGTATAAACACAATGAAATGGTTATCTTTTATGATTTCATTAAACTTAGCTACAAACGAAGATTTTTCTAGACCGAAGATTACTTATGAGTTAGATGAAAATAATTTAAAAATTGACTTAGTAAATAAATCATTTTTTATTAAATCAAACATAGATAAACTTGAATTACCAAAACAATTAAATTTAAATATATTATAATAGCTCTATGAAAATTCTATATTCTATATTTTTATTTTTTGTATTTATTTTAAGAAAACTTCCAAAGTTTTTAAGAAGAGGTTTTTTTAAACTAATTGCAAACCTTGCTTTTATATTTGCAAGGAAAACTAACAAAATCATTGAAGCTAATTTACGTTTAGTATATGGTGATAATTTATCTAAAAACGAAATTATTGAAATTCAAAAATACTCATATTTTAATATGGTTTTATGGGTGCAAACTTTAATTGAAAACCTTGATGCAAGTAATGAAGAAATAAAATCACATGTTAAAATGGAAAATGAACACATTTTAGATGAGTTAACTGCAAATAACGAACCATTTATTTTAATATCAGCACATTATGGAAATATGGAAATGATGAGTACATATTTAAATAAGTTTAAATTTCCAATCAATCAAGTTGCAAGACAATCAAACTTTAAAGAGTTTGATGACTTTATAACTAATGCAAGAGAAAAGTCAGGTGCTAAAATAGTTTATAGACATGGAGCACTTAAAAAGCTTGTAAAAGCACTTATAAAAAAAGAAGTGGTATCTTTGATTATTGATCAAAATATTAATCCCAAAGATGGTGACGAAGTTGAATTTTTAGGTGTAAAAGCTAATCAAACTTCATCTTCATCAAGTTTAGCTAGAAAGTTTAAAGTAAAAATTGTACCAATAGCTATATTTAATGAAGATGATTATAATTATAAAATTAAAGTCTATGATCCTATTGTTCCTGTAATAACTCAAAATGAGCAAGAGGATTTAAACAATCTATCTCAAGCACAAGCTAATGCTTTGTCTGATATAATCAATGAAGATAAGAAACAGTGGTTTTGGCCACATAAAAGATTTAAAAGCCACTTTAGAGAGATATATGAAAAGAATTCTAATATTAAGTGATGGTAAACCTGGCCATCTAAATCAGTCTATCGCATTTTGTAAAATTAAGAATATCAGTTATGATATTGTTGAAATTGATTTTAAACACAAACTTTTAAAGGGTTTATCTTATATAGCCGATAAAGCTGGATATTTCACTGAAAAGTTTTTTGATGAACATAAGCATATAAACTATGAGTTTTATGATGCTGTTGTAAGTTCAGGATCATCAACATACTACTTTAATAAGCTGGTATCTAAAAAATACAAAATCAAATCAATAGTTTTAATGCTGCCTAAATCTTATGATTATGAAGACTTTGATTATATTATTGCTCAAAAACATGATAAACCACCAAAACTTCCAAATATAGTTGAAATACCATTAAACCTATCATATCCTAATAGTAAAAATTATATTACAAAAGATTGTGATAAAAAAGCAGTCGGTGTAGTAATTGGTGGATCTAATGAAGTATTCAAGATGAATTTAATTGCTATTAAAAATATTTTAGAAGAAATTAAAAATAAAAATAAAGATAATCTAATTTATATAACAACTTCAAGAAGAACACCAAAAGAGATTGAAGAGCTTATTGAGAGTATGAATTTTGATTATAAACTATTATATTCAAAAAGTCCAAGCATAAATCCTATTGGGGATTTTATAGAGAAATGTGAGGAGATATATATTACGATTGATTCAACTTCTATGATAAGTGAAATAAGAGCTAATAGTAAATGTAAACTAAATATCATTGAGTTAGAAAGCGAATATGAAGATACAAAGTATCACAGATTAGTTGATATTGTAAATAATATTGAAGGTAAAGTAGATTTTGAAAAATATTTAGAAAGTGTAGCAATTTGATAATGAATAATTTAAAAATTTTTTTTAAACAAAAAACTAAACTTATTGAAGAAATTCAAAAAGAACAAAATATAGAAACATTAAAAGAAGCATCATTTCTAAAGTCTATGTTTTCTTCAAAACAGTATCCTGATATCTACTTTCATTCAGGAACAGCAAATGATGACGTTTTAGATACAGTTATAAACTCAAAGCTCACAATAGTAAATACTTATTCAACTCTACAAAATTTGAAGCATCAGCTTAAAATGAATGATTCAAAAATTGAGGTTATTTTTCCTTCAATTAATGTAAATGAATCTTTTACGAAAAAAACAAAAAAAGAGTTTAAACTAAAGCACAATATTAGTAAAGGTGAAAAGATTATATTTTTCACAGCAAAGAATTTAAAAGCTTCTGGAATAAAAAACTTTATTAATATTGTAAATCAAATTGAAAATGAATCTGTAAAAATTATGATTGAAGGTGAAGCTAAACAAATTTTCAATTTAAAATTCCAAATTACAAAATATGATTTTCAAGATAGACTTATTCTTCTTGAAGACTATCCAAATAAAGATGAACTTTTTTATGTGGCTGATATATTTATTCTACCAACAGAAAGTAGGGCTTTTTCTACAAATGTTTTAAAAGCTATGTATTATAAGTGTGCAGTTTTTGTAAGTGCTATTAATCAGGCAACAGAAGTAATTGATGTATTCGCTAGAATTGAATCAATGCAAGATAGATCACTATTTTTTAAATTAGATGCATTATTAGCAAACAAAGATGAGTTAAAAAAGATAAAAAAAGACAACAAAAATATAGCAATTGAGTATACTTTAGAGAATAACTTAGCTAAATTTAAATCTTTAATTGAAGATTTAAATTAAACTTAAGCCTAATAAGCTACAATACGCGAATATTTTTCACTATAAAATTAAGGAAAAAACGATGGCAAGAAAATGTGTTATTTCAGGAAAAGGACCAATGGTTGGTAATAATGTTTCTCACGCAAACAATAGAACAAAGAGAAGATTTTTACCTAACTTAAGAACTGTAAGAGTAACTTTAGAAGATGGTACTACTACAAAAATTAGAATTTCTGCTAAAGAGTTAAGAACTCTTAAGAAAAACTCATAACAATAAGCACTAAAAAAGTGCTTATATGAGCATTTTTAAACGAGTTAAAAAAGCCCTTGGTTGGGAAATAAGAACTTCCAAACCAGAATACGATTTAAACCCAATAATATATACTCAATTAAAACCTTTTAGATTACCTCTAATCATGGTTCAAGTCATTATGATGATTGGAACATTAGGTTACATACTTATCGATGATTTTACTATTTTAGACGCAATTTACCAAACAGGTATTACTTTTACTACTGTTGGATTTGGAGAGATAGCTCCCATTTCTGGTCCAGGTAGATTTTTTACTATTACACTTATTATATTTGGATTTGCTACATTTACTTTATCTACTGCTGTATTAATTGATGCAGTTGTTAAAGGTAGGCTTTTTGATTTGTACAAGGAAAGAAACATGCTATACAAAATTGCTAGACTTAGAAGACACTTTGTAATTTTCTACCATAACGAATACACTATGCAACTGGCTAAACAGTTTAGGGATAATCATATTCCATTTGTTGTTGTCGACCCAAGAGAAGACTTTGAACAAATAGCTAAAGAGAGTGGTTATCCTTATTATGTTAAAGAAGAACCATATACAGAAAAAGCATTTTTAAAGGCCCATTTAAGTTCTGCTAAGGGTGCTATTTCATTATCAAAAAATATATCTGACAATATTACTTTAATTGCTTCAGTTAGATTGTATGAAAAAGAGTTAGGCAGAAGTCCATTTTTAATTATATCAAATGCTGAAACTCAAAATGAGAAAATCAGACTGATGAAACTTGGAGCAGATAAAGTTGTAGCAACTCCTTCTCTTATGGCAAAAAGAGTTAGTGCTATGGCTATTAGACCTGATATGGAAAATGTACTTGATGAATTTTTATATAAAAAAGATACACCTATTGATATGGAAGAAGCAATTGTAGGTGAAGGATCATGGGTTGTAAATAGACAGCTAAAAGATTTACATTTAAGGGATAGACTAAAAGTTTCAGTTATTGGTATAACTGAAAAAAATGGTAACTTTATACAAATGCCTAAAGGAACAAGTACAATTAATGCTAATTGTAAACTACTATTAGTAGGTTCTCAAAAGGGAATTGCTAGAGCTAGGAGAATTCTTAGATTAAGCAAGCAGCCAGAAGATTTATAAAAGGAATAAATAAGATGTTTACTATTATGCCTATTAAAGGTTTTATTGATGAAATTAATGGATTTTACTGTGATGGTATTCATGCTGGATTAAAACCTAATGGAGACAATGATTTAGGATTTATCTATACAAAAGACCTATGTAATGTACAAGCTATCTTTACAAAAAATAAATTTCAAGCAGCACCTCTTAAACACTTTCAAAAATATGAAGAAAACTTTCAAACAAATTTTGTACTGATTAATTCTAAAAATGCAAATGCCATGACAGGAGAAAAAGGATTAGCTGATATTGATGATCTTTTTTCAAAAGTAAATTTTGATTTAATTAATCCAATAATGAGTAGTACAGGTGTTATTGGAAATAGACTACCTTTAGAAAAGTTAATAATAGGTACTAACAGCTTTAATTTAAATAGTAAAAATGGTGAAAACTTATCAAAAGCTATCATGACAACTGATGCGTATCCTAAAACTTGCTTATATGAAGTTAAACTTGAAGATGGAACTTCATTTAAAATAGGTGCAGTTGCTAAGGGTGCTGGTATGATAAACCCAAATTTAGCCACTATGTTATGTTTTGTTTGTACAGATGCAAATGTTCCAAATGAAGATATGAAAGAAGCACTTGAAATAAATTCACATTCAACATTCAATGCAATTTCTGTTGATGGAGATACATCTACAAATGACACTGTTATGCTTTTATCAAATGGAAAGTCTAATGCATATGATAAAGAAGCTTTTATTGAAGCTCTGAGGCTTGTTATGCATGATATGGCTATGTTAATGGTTGCAGATGGTGAAGGTGCAAAAAAAGTAGCTGCTTTTGAAGTAATTAATGCAAAAAATAATGAAGAAGCTGAAATAGCAGCAAAAGCCTTATCTAACTCTTTATTAGTTAAAACAGCACTATTTGGAGAAGATCCAAATTTTGGAAGAATTGCTTCTACTATAGGAGCTTCTCAAGTAACTTGTGATGAAGAGAAACTAGTTATTTCATATAATGATGTGGTAGTATTTAATAAGGGTGAAATTACTTTTACAATCCAAGTAGAAGAACAAGCTGCCAAAGTGTTACATCAAGACAAATATAAAGTAATTTGTGACTTAGGAGTTGGTGAAGCTAATTTTACTGCTTATGGTTGTGATTTAGGTTATAAATATGTTGAGATTAATGCTGATTATAGGACTTAATAAAGCAAAAAAATTTATTATTTGTTAAGTGTAAGTCTTATATAATATATAACAAATAAAAAAAGGTAGGATTACATAATGTTTCACGAATTCAGAGATATCATTTCAGAAATAAAACACAAAGATCAACATTTTCAAAGATTATTTGATAAGCATAATGATTTAGATGAAGAGATCACTAAGTTAGAAAAAGATCATGCGAATCAATTTGATATTGAAGCAAAGAAAAAAGAGAAATTAAAATTAAAAGATGAGATTTACTCAATTTTAGTTAGTCATAAAAAAGACTAATTTTTACCTAAAAAACATCTACTACAAGTAATACTAAGGCCTTTTTGGATAAAATAATATAATTTTATCTAACAAAGGCCTTTTTTATGGAAAACCTTTTCGAAAATCAAGACGTAATTGATGTAAATATTGAAGATTCTGTTAAGACTTCATATTTAGATTATTCTATGAGTGTTATCATCGGTAGAGCACTACCTGATGCAAAAGATGGTTTAAAACCAGTACACAGAAGAATTTTATATGCTATGCATGATTTAAATATCACTTCTAAATCTTCTTATAAAAAATCAGCAAGAATTGTTGGTGATGTTATTGGTAAGTACCACCCTCATGGTGATACTTCTGTTTATGATGCGCTAGTTAGAATGGCTCAAGACTTCTCGATGAGAGAACCTTTAGTTGATGGTCAAGGAAACTTTGGTTCAATTGATGGCGATAACGCTGCTGCTATGAGATATACAGAAGCTAGAATGACTAAAATCTCAGAAGAAATCTTAAAAGATATTGATAAAGATACAGTTAATCATGTGGCTAACTATGATGATACATTAAAAGAACCAGAAGTTTTACCTACAAGAGTTCCTACTCTATTATTAAACGGTAGTGAGGGTATTGCAGTTGGAATGGCTACAAAAATTCCACCACATAACTTAAATGAATTATTAGATGCAGTTTTACATGTAATAGAAAACCCAGAAGCTACAGCTGATGAATTAATGGAATTCGTAAAAGGACCTGATTTCCCAACAGGGGGAACTATCTTTGGTAGAAGAGGTATCGTTGATGCTTATAATACAGGTAGAGGTAGAGTTAGAATTAGAGCTAAACACCATATTGAAACAAGAGGTAAAAAAGAAATCATTGTTTTAGATGAACTTCCTTACCAAGTAAATAAATCAAGACTAATTGAACTTATTGCAAATCTTGCTAAAGATAAACAAATTGAAGGTATTAGTGAAGTTAGAGATGAATCGGATAGAGAAGGTATTAGAGTTGTAATTGAACTTAAAAAAGATACTATGAGTGAGATCGTTTTAAACAATTTATATAAATCTACTCCTATGGAAACTACATTTGGTATTATTCTTTTAGCCGTTCAAAATAAAGAGCCAAAAGTATTTACATTACCACAGCTTTTATCAGTATTTTTATCTCATAGAAAAACTGTAATTATTAGAAGAACAATTTTTGATTTAGAAAAAGCAAAAGCAAGAGCACATATCTTAGAAGGTTTAAAAATCGCTCTTGATAATATTGATGAAGTTGTTAAAATTATTAGAAATTCATCAAATGATGGTGAAGCAAAAGAGAATTTAATCGAAAGATTTAGTTTATCTATGATTCAAGCTCAAGCTATTTTAGATATGAGATTAGGAAGATTAACTGGTCTTAATAGAGATAAATTAGAAGCTGAGTATCAAGAGTTATTAGTATTAATTGCTGAACTTGAAGCTATCTTAAAATCAGAAGAAAAATTAAATGAAATCATCAAAGATGAACTTTTAGAGATTAGAGAAAAATTCTCATCAGAAAGAAGAACAGAAATTGAAGATTCATATGATGAGATTGATATGGAAGACTTAATTCCAAATGAGCCAATGGTAGTTACTATTACTCATAACGGTTATGTTAAAAGAGTTCCAATTAAATCATATGAAAAACAAAGAAGAGGTGGTAAAGGTAAAGTAGCAGTAACTACTCACGATGATGACTTTATTGAAAAATTCTTCGTAAGTAATACACACGATACTTTAATGTTTATTACTAATATGGGACAATTATATTGGTTAAAAGTTTACAGAATTCCTGAAGGTAGTAGAACTGCTAAAGGTAAAGCTGTTGTTAACTTAATCAACTTAAGAGCCGATGAAAAAATTATGGCAATTATTCCAACTAGTGATTTTGATGAATCTAAATCATTAGCGTTCTTTACTAGAAATGGTATTGTAAAAAGAACAAACTTAAGTGAATTTAGTAACATTAGATCAAATGGTGTAAGAGCTATTGTTCTTGATGATTTAGATGAAATAGTAACTGCTAAAATTACAGATGTTGAGTCTCAATATCTTATGGTATTCACAAGTTTAGGTCAATGTATTAGATTTGAAATTGATAAAACAAGAGAGCAAGGTAGAAGTACAAGAGGTGTTAGAGCAATTAAGTTTAAACATGACACTGACATTGTAGTTGATGCTGATGTAATTAATACTGAAGACCAAGAGTTATTAGCCGTATCTGAAAAGGGTATCGGAAAGAGAACAATGGTTGAAGAATACAGATGTACTAATAGAGCAGGTTCTGGTGTAATTTCTATGAAACTTTCAGGTAAAACTGGAAATGTAATAGGGGAAGTATTAGTTGATGATACTCAAGACCTTATGTTATTAACTTCAATTGGTAAAATGATTAGAGTTGACATGAATACTATTAGAAAAGCTGGAAGAAACACATCTGGTGTAATTATTGTAAATGTTGATAAAGAAGATAAAGTTGTATCTATTTCTAAATGTCCAAAACAAGATGAAGAAATTGAGTTAGATGAAAATGGTAATGTAATCAGATACAACGAAGATGGAGAAATTATTGAATCAATAGGCTTAGATACTATTGAAAATAAAACTATAGTTGAAAATGAAAACGATGACTCAAATGTAGATCAATCGTTAATTGATAATATTGAAGATGAAAGTGAGAAGAAATAAATAATATGAGAAAATTTAATATCGCGATTGTTGGTGCTACTGGCGCAGTTGGAGAAGAGCTTTTAAGAGTTTTAGAAGCTTATGATTTCCCAGTAAATAATATTGTTCCTTTGGCTAGTGCTAATAGTGCTGGTTCTAAGGTTGAATACAAGAACAAAGAATACACTGTTTTAGAATTAACTGAATCATCTTTTGAAGAAAATGAAGTTGAGATTGCATTTTTTAGTGCAGGTGGAAGTATTTCAGAAAAATTTGCAAAATATGCTGTTGAAGCAGGTGCTGTAGTGATTGATAATACTAGTCACTTTAGAATGGATGAAACAGTTCCTTTAGTTGTACCTGAAGTAAACCCAGAAGACATTTCTTTATGGAGAGAGTCAGGTATTATTGCTAATCCAAATTGTTCAACAATTCAAATGGTATTATCTTTAAAACCTCTTGATGATTTATATGGAATTAAAAGAGTTGATGTATCTACATATCAAGCAGTTTCTGGTGCTGGTAAAACAGGTATGGAAGAGTTAGTAAAACAAATGCAAGCATTTTTTGCATTTACTTTAGATGATGCAGAAAAAAATGCATTTGCTCATCAAATCGCTTTAAATGTTATTCCTCAAATTGATGTTGCTAAAGAAAATGGTTTCACTAAAGAAGAAATGAAAATGGTTTTAGAAACTCAAAAAATCATGAAAAAACCAATGCAAGTAGCAGCTACTTGTGTTAGAGTTCCAGTTTTAAGAAGCCACTCAGAGTCTTTAACTGTTACATTCGATGATACTGCAGTTGTAGATGTTAGTGAAGCTAGAAAAGCTTTAAATGACTTTGAAAATGTAGAAGTAATTGATGATTTAAAAAACAATTTATATCCAATGCCAATTATCTCAACTGATACTGACATAACTTATGTTGGTAGAATTAGAAAAGATATTTATGCTGATAATGTTTTACACTATTTTAATGTAGCTGATCAAGTAAGAGTTGGAGCTGCTACAAATGCTGTAAGAATTGCATTAAAATGGATTGAAATGGAAAATGAATTTTAATTCATTTTTCAAGCTATAAAATAGAAAATAATTAAAAGTTTAAGGATACAAATGTCAAAAATTTTTGTAGATGCATGTTTTAGAAGACCCATACCATACACTCCTGTATGGATGATGAGACAAGCAGGAAGATATTTACCTGAATATATGGCTGTAAGAGCTAAAGCTGGTAATTTTTTAAATTTATGTCATAACCCTGAAATGGCAGCTGAGGTTACTATTCAACCTTTAGATATAGTTGGTGTTGATGCAGCTATTTTATTTAGTGATATTTTAGTTATTCCACATGAAATGGGCATGCACCTAGAATTTATTAAAGGTGAAGGTCCTATATTTAGAGATCCTTTAAAAACTCAAGAAGAATTAGATGCTTTAATTGGTGAAGATGAAGCTGCTAGTAAACTTACATACGTGTACGACACTATTAAGTTACTAAAGCAACAATTACCTGAAGATAAAGCTTTAATAGGTTTTACAGGTGCACCATGGACTTTGGCTACGTATATGATTGAAGGGCAAGGTACTAAAACATATAATGTTTGTAAAAAAATGATGTATTCTAATCCTGAGTTATTACATAATATTTTAAGAAAAGTTACTAATATTGTAAAATTATACTTAGAAAAACAAATACTAGCAGGAGCTGATGTCGTTCAAATATTTGACTCATGGGCAGCTGCTATTGAACCTGGTAAATACGATGAATTCTCTTGGTCCTATATGGTTGAGATAGCTGAATATATTAAAGGTAAATATCCTCACATTCCAATTATAATGTTTCCAAAAGGTGTTGCAGCATTTATAGAAAGAGGTTTAGTTTACGGTAACTTTGATGTATTTGGAGTTGATTGGGGAACACCTATGGCTCTTGCTAAAGAAAAACTTGGAGATAAATATGTACTTCAAGGGAATATGGAACCGACTAGATTATATTCAAAAGAAAGAACTACAGAGTGTGTAGAAGCTATTCAAAACATCATGCAAGGTGAAGGACATATCTTTAATTTAGGACATGGAATTTTACCAGATGTACCTGTTGAAAATGCAATACACTTCGTAAAAGAATGTCAAAGAGTTTCTAAAAAATAGAAATAATTTCTTCTCAATAAAATCATCATAATCAAATTATGATGATTTTTTTCAAAAACCTCAAAAACACTTGACAAATAGGTTAAATTTTATTATAATTCCCGCCCAATTAACAAATAGATTCCGGCATAGCTCAGCGGTAGAGTAGATGACTGTTAATCATTTGGTCCCAGGTTCGAATCCTGGTGCCGGAGCCATTTATTTTTAATTGAACTTTTATTTTGATATAGATTCCGGCATAGCTCAGCGGTAGAGTAGATGACTGTTAATCATTTGGTCCCAGGTTCGAATCCTGGTGCCGGAGCCACTAAATCAAAATTACACTTTTATAAGTTCCGGCATAGCTCAGCGGTAGAGTAGATGACTGTTAATCATTTGGTCCCAGGTTCGAATCCTGGTGCCGGAGCCACTTTTAAATTATATTCAAACTAATTTTTCAATGTTGCAATACTTCCAGCAACTTCAAATTTATCATTATTCAATTTTTTTACTATAACAATTTCACCTGAATTTGCGTATCTATTTGTAAGATTACTAATATTTACTTGATGTGTTACAAGTATTAATGGTTTTTTGATTTCTTTTGTTGCAAGCCATTTTTTCAAAATATTTGCTGTTTGTTTTTTATCAAAATGATCTTCATAAAAAGAATTTAATCCTCCAATTTTTGTAACTTCACCTAAATCCATTAATTTTGCTGTTTCATAACATCTAAACCAATAACTTGAATATATATCAGCATCAATTATTTCATTTTTTTTAAATAATTTACCTATATTTTCAGCCTGTTTCATACCTGTTTTATTTAAGTTTCTTTGTGTGTTTTTTATGTTTATATCAAAGTTTACAGGGTCTCCAAAACCAGGTGCATATGCATGTCTAATCATTGCGAAGTGATTATCTGTTTTTAAAAGTTCAAATAACTGTTTTTCTTTTAAAGTTTGGGCTTGAATAAAGCTTTGAAATACCAAAAAAAGTATAAATAAAATTCTCATATTAACTCCTAATTGTTTAGTATACATTATTATGAAAGATTATAAATACATCTTTAACAAAGCTAATTTAATATTTAGTATAATATTTATTTAATATAAGGATACATATATGAATTACGATAAATTTGCTGAACTAACACCATGTGATTACGCGGGACCACTAAAAAGAGAAAGTTTTATGGATTATAATATAAAAGAGCTCTGGAATAACATTCCTACAATAGCTGGACCTGCTTTTACAGTAAATATGGCACCTGGAGATAACTTAGCAATGCATAAAGCAATTTACGAAGCTCCAAAAGGTTCTATTATTGTTGCACAAACAAACTCTATGCAGTTTGCTGTTACAGGTGGGAATGTATCATTGATAGCTAAAAATTTAGGAATAAAAGGTTTTATAATTGATGGACTTGTAAGAGATATAGGTGAAGTGAAAGAAATGAAGTTTCCAATTTTTGGTAGGGGTGTTCACCCAATGCCTGGAACTAAAAAAGCAATAATGCCATTAAATACTCCTATAACCGCAGGTGGAGCATTAGTTAATCCTGGAGATATTATTGTAGCAAATGAAGAGGGAGTAGTTGTTATTCCTAAAGACAAAGCTGAAGATATTTATAATCAAACAAAACAAAATGTTGAAAAAGAAAAAGCAATGGGTTTTGAGAAATGGGCAGCTAATCACAAAGCTAAAATCCACTCATTTTATGAGTAGATTTTAATTTTTAATTAAATTTAAATCTGATTTATTCACCAAATAAGATATTTTCTTTTTGGTGAATTATTTTAGATGTGAATAAACTCACAACAATTAAAGTTAAAAGTGGAATTAATAATAAATAAACAGCTAATATATCAGCTCTAAAATCCCAATAAGACTCAAAAAGTATATCACTTACAAAATAAGAACCAACACTTCCTAATATAATTCCTATAAAACTAGCACTAGAAGATATTAGTCCATATTCAAGTAAAAAAGAGTTTTTAATAGTTTTATTTTTTATTCCAATCATCTTTAATCTAAGTATATTGTTTTTTTGTAAATTCATTTGATATTGAATTATAATAAAACTCATTAATAATCCAATTGCTACAGAGTAAAAACTCATTTTTTCAGTTATTGATGTAACATCTTTTACTATATTTGCAAATGACTCAAATAAACTCTTTACATCAATTACTGTTAAAGATGGAAACTTATCAGTTAAATTCAAAATCATTTTAGATGGATCATATTCACCTGTAGAAATTGTAGCTAATATAGTTTGTGGAGCATCATCAATTACTCCTTTTTGCAAAATGTAAAAGAAATTAGGTGTAAATTCAGTCCATTTAACTGTTCTGATATTTACAACTTTTGTTTTTATTTCTAAGCCTAAAACATCAAATACTATTACATCATTTAGTTTTATTCCTCTTCTTTGTGCATATCTTTTTTCAACACTAAGTTCAACAGCTTTTGAAAAATCACTTGAATCATAATCTCCACTAAAAGGTCTTCCTTCAACTATTTGTTCGCTTGGTTTTAAATCACTTCTATATGATAAATTAACAGCTGCGTTTCTTCCTTGGGAATTTTGTGTATTTTGAGAGTTTGTTTCATTATCATCAAGTAAATTAGGTTTTTGTTCATTTATACTAGATATCCTTGCTCTTATCATTGGAGCTATATTTTCAAGTTTTGCATTTAAAGATGATACTTGTTCTTTTATATCTTTTATTTCTTCTGGTTTAGCATCAACAACAAAAAACCTAGGTCTTTCTTCTACACTTTTTGTTAATACATTTGATAATGAAGTTCCAACTTGTGGAATTAAACTAAAAAAAGCTGTACAAAGTAAGATTGCACTAAATAAAGTGAGTGATGTTTTCTTCTGTCTATTGATATTTTTAATTGCTAATGATAAAGCAAGATTATTCAGATGTCCACAAAAATCAAATCTTTTTAGTAAAAAAGAACCAATTGTAAATAATATTATTATTAAAACTAAAACAGCAACAGCAAAGTATAATCCTATACTTTTTGCTGGAGTTACAAAGTTTGCGATTAATAAAAGTAAAACAACAAAAGGTGTAAAACTAAATACAGTTTTTATAAAACTTCTTTTTTCCCTTTGAACTAAAGGCATAATTAAAGGTAATCCAATACTTAAACTCAAAACAAAAAGTATCACAGCTGATTTAAAAAAGAACATATAATCTAATGAAAAATTAAAGGTAAAATCTATGTATTGTTGAATAATAGGACCAATAAATTGTGCACTAAAAGCTATAAATGAAAATACAATTACACTCGAAACAAATATCAATACAAACAAATGAAGTAAATAAGTATAAATAAGGTTTTTCTTGCTTACCCCTATGTCATTTAAAATATTTATATCATTTTCATGTTTTCTTAAAAAGCCTGAATATAAATATATAAGTCCAACTAATCCTAAGAAAAATGAAACAAGTGATACTAATGATAAAAAGTTAGTTAAAAAGTTCAATACCCTTAAAAGTCTATCTCTTCCATCATTTGGTGATAGAACTCTTAATGTTCTGTCTATTTTACTTTCAAGTTCATCTTCTAATACTTCAAGTTGGTTATTACTTAAATTTTCTTCAAATAAAAAGTTTAATTTATATCTTGCAGTTGAACCAAATTTTAGAAGTTCACTTCTTTTAAATCCTTCACTACTTAAAAAAACTTTAGGCATAAAACCACTAAAACTCACTGTTTTAAGTGAATCATCAATGATAATTTTAGTAATTATAAAATTTTCACTTCCTATTTTTACACTATCAAATTTCTTTAATCCCAAAAGGTCCAATACTTCTTGATATACCCATACTTCATTTTCTTTAGGTATTGTACTTTTGTTTTCATCTTTAAATGTTAAGCCACCATAAAAAGGAAAGTTTTTATTTACTTGCACAAGTTCCATAAGTCTTGCTCTTTTTGAAGAAGCAACCATACTAACTGTTGATATTCCTTCATCATAAGCTTTTATT